>JAGXHD010000069.1 GCA_024636395.1 Sulfitobacter sp. | reverse complement strand
CGTCGATCCCTCGAATATCAGCTCTTCATAGACTTCATCAGAGATGATCCACAGATCGTGCTCGAGCGCCAGCGCCCCGATCGCGTCGATATCCTCACCGGTCAGGACCGCGCCAGTCGGGTTGTGCGGTGTCGTCAGCAGGATCGCCACGGTCGCAGGCGTTATACGGGCTGCGATATCATCCGCCTGCAGGCGAAACCCGTTCTCCACGCGCAGCGGTACGGGCACCATCCTGGCCCCACTCGCACGGATGACCCCTTCATACGTGGCATACATCGGGTCCCCCACCAGCACGTCGCAGCCCTCTTCGGCTACGGCCATCATCACAGCGAAAAGCGAGGTCTGTGTGCCCGGAAAACACATGATCTGGTCCGGCACGATGCTGCGCCCCACCGTGCAGGTGTAGTGGTCTGACAACGCCGCGCGCAGTCCCGTCTCGCCGCGGCCATCGGAGTATCCCGTGCGCCCGTGCTCCATCGCAGCCGTCGCGGTCTGGATCAGCCCGGGCGGCGTCGGTACATCCGGCTCGCCGATGGTCAGATCGATAATGTCACGCCCCTGAGCCGCCAACACTTGGGCACGCTGGTGCACCTCCCATTTCGCCCCGCCCAAGCCCGCCAGACGCCGTGTAATTGACGCATAGTTCATAATCGTTCCTCCTTTACGGTAAGATCGATCCCGATGATCGCTCCCACGGATTTAACACCGATTTCCGGCAACTCATCCGCCATGAAGGCATCGGGCAGAGCCCCGCCTTCCATCCACAGCCCGTCGATCACCGCATTGCAGGCAATCGCGAGGCGGCGCAGCGCACGCGGCGTGGCCGCAATCTTCGCTTCGCGCAGCGCATCGCTGATGAGCGCCTCTAGACGGTCGCGAAAATCGCGGTAGGTCTGCTCGTGGATAGACCGCATCCGCGCATCCTCCCGCACCGTATTGAGAAAGCCCGCCCAGAGACTGACCGAGCTGGGATCGACAACCGGTGGCATCAGGCTCCGCGTCACGAAGGCGCCGAGCCTGCCGCGCGCCGAGCCCTGCGGCTTGCCCGCCGAGGTGCAGGTCAGTGCGGTCATCCGCTCCATATGCCACGCGTATGCCGCACTCATCAGATCTTCCTTTGAGGAGAAGTAGTGGCGGATCAGTCCTTGGGTCACCTGTGCATGTTCTGCTATCGCACGCACCGTCGCACCGCGCACACCGCGCTGCGCCACAAGCACGAGTGCCGCCTCGATCAACGCCTCCCTGCGCTCCCCGGCAGGCTCGCGTCTGAACTTTGGCGCTGCGTCTGACAAGACAAGCCCTTACCCGCTTAATTATACACTTGCATAAATACGCAAGGCGGTCATTACTTCAAGCCATTAAACGAGGACGCCCATGGCAACGCTGCACCCGGCCGCATCAGAAGTCGACTCCCGCCAGCCACAGGACGCCGCCATTCAGGTGCGCGATCTGCACAAATCCTTCGGGCATCTGGAAGTGCTGAAAGGCGTCTCCCTGACGGCGCAGAAAGGCGATGTGGTCGCGATCATCGGCGGCAGCGGATCGGGAAAATCCACATTTCTTCGCTGCATCAATTTCCTCGAAACCCCCAGCTCCGGGCAGATCATCGTCGGCGGAGAGCAGATCGAGATGCGCCCTGACGGCACGCCCCGCAACCGCCGACAGATCGAGCGGATCCGTACCCGTCTGGGCATGGTCTTTCAGGCCTTCAATCTCTGGACCCACCGGACACTTTTGGAAAACGTGATCGAAGTGCCGGTGCATGTGCTCAAAATTCCGCGTGCGGATGCCATCGCGCGGGCCATGACCCTGCTGGAGCGTGTTGGCCTTGCGGACAAAGCGGACACGTTCCCGTCCTTCCTGTCCGGAGGCCAGCAGCAGCGCGCCGCAATCGCGCGGGCGCTGGCCGTCGATCCCAGCGTGATGCTCTTTGATGAACCGACCAGCGCCCTCGATCCAGAGCTCGTAGGCGAGGTGCTCACGGTGATCCGCACTCTTGCCGCCGAAGGCCGGACCATGCTGCTCGTCACCCACGAGATGAAATTCGCCAAGGAAGTCGCGACCCATGTGATCTATCTTTTCGAAGGGCGCATCGAAGAACAGGGCCCGCCCGACACTCTTTTCGGCAATCCACAATCGGCCCGGCTCAAGCAATTCTTGCAGACAGTCGGCTAACGTCAACAGAACTCAAAATCAAACAGGGGAAAAACCACCATGACACTCACCAGAAACCTTATCGCCACCGCTCTTTTCACCGCATTCGCCTCGGGCAGTGTGATGGCGCAGGACGTCAGGATCGGTATCGCGTCCGAGCCCTATCCGCCTTTTGCGTCGCCCGACGCCTCCGGCAACTGGGTCGGCTGGGAAGTCGAGATCATCGACGCGGTCTGCACCGCCGCAAATCTTGATTGCGTCCTCACGCCCGTCGCATGGGACGGGATCATCCCGTCGCTGACCGGCCAGCAGATCGATGCGATCATGGCCTCCATGTCGATCACCGAAGAGCGCCAAAAGACCATCGATTTCAGCAATCCCTATTATAACACACCTGCCGTGATCGTCGCCGACAAATCCGCCGAAATCGACGCGACCCCGCAATCGCTGGCAGGCAAGATCATCGGGATCCAGGGCTCGACAATCCATCAGGCCTACGCCGATACTTATTTCGGTGATGCCGCCGAAATCCGCGTCTATCAGACACAGGATGAAGCCAATCAGGATCTCGTGTCGGGCCGCATCGACGCCACGCAGGCCGACAGCATCGCCATGGCCGACTTCGTCGCATCCGATGCGGGCAGCTGCTGCGAGATCAAAGGCAACGTCGCTAACGATGAGGCCATCCTCGGTCAGGGTGTGGGTGCGGGCGTGCGTAAGGGCGACGATGCCCTGCGCGATCAGATCAATGCAGGCATCGCGGAAATTCTGGAGAATGGCGTCTACGACGAGATCACGGCTCGGTATTTCAACACCAGCATCATGGCCGAGTAAAGCAGGCCCTTGGACGCAATTCTCGAAACGCTCGGTTTGGCGCAAAGCGCAGAGCTTCTCGCCTTCAGCCCGCCGGGCTGGGGCGGCAATCTGCTGCGTGGCCTCGCCAATTCGATGAAGATCGCATCGGGCGCTTTCGGGATGGGCCTGCTGATCGGGCTCTTCGGTGCGTACGGCAAGCTCTATGGCGGGGTGGTCGTGCGCGATCTCCTCGCCATCTACACGACCGTGATAAGGGCGGTGCCCGAACTGGTGCTGATCCTCATCCTCTATTACGTCGGCACTGATTTGCTGAACAAGGCATCGCTCGCGATGGGATATGGCCGCGTCGAGA
The DNA here is from genome assembly GCA_024636395.1 of Sulfitobacter sp. Taxonomy (GTDB): domain Bacteria; phylum Pseudomonadota; class Alphaproteobacteria; order Rhodobacterales; family Rhodobacteraceae; genus JAGXHD01. The sequence goes on along the minus strand of JAGXHD010000069.1, from coordinate 4,612 downwards.
TCAGCGGTGTCGTCGCGGGCATCTGGGTGCTTGGGATCGTGCAGGGCGCCTACGCCACGGAGGTGTTGCGCGGCGCGATCCAGGCCGTGCCTGCGGGCCAGATCGAGGCCGCGCGCGCGTTCGGGATGCCCCCGCTCACCCTCATGCGCCGCGTGACCATTCCGGCGATGATGTCCTTCGCGGTTCCCGGTTTGGCCAATCTGTGGCTGATCGCGACGAAAGATACCGCCCTGCTGGCCATCGTGGGTTTCAGCGAACTGACGCTAGAGACCCGTCAGGCCGCCTCCAGCACCCGCGCCTACTTCACCTTTTTCCTCGCGGCAGGTGCGCTCTATCTGATCGTCACGCTTTTGTCGGGCGTGGTTTTCGGACGCGTTGAAAAATGGGCACGGCGCGGCCAGCCGTCCTTGCGCGAGGGCGGACGATGATCCACTGGCGCGATCTGATGCAGCCCCACCGAATCGTGCTGATGCTGCTGTTCGCGGCACTCGTGCTCTGGTGCGCGATCTCGCTGCGCTGGGACTGGATCCCGCAATACGCGCCGCTCGCCCTCGAGGGGTTGTGGCGCACGGTCTGGATTCTCGTCGTGACCACAGTGCTGGGGTTCATGCTCGCCATCCCTCTCGGCCTCGCGCAGGCGGTGGGGCCATGGTATCTCTCTATCCCCGCGCGCACGTTCTGCACGGTTATCCGTGGCACGCCGTTGCTCCTGCAGATCTGGCTGCTCTATTACGGATTGGGCTCGCTCTTCCCGCAAATCCCGTGGATCCGCAGCAGTGAGCTTTGGCCCTATCTGCGACAGGCTTGGCCATACGCGGTCCTCGCGCTGACGCTGTCCTATGCGGGCTACGAGGGCGAGATCATGCGCGGCGCCTTCGCCAGCGTCAACAAGGGCCAGCTGGAAGCTGCAAGCGCCTTCGGGATGCCACGGCTCACACGGTTCCGCCGGATCTGGCTGCCGCAGGCTATTCGCAACGTACTGCCCACGCTCGGTGGCGAGACGATCCTCCAGCTCAAGGCCACCCCGCTTGTCGCTACGATAACTGTCGTCGAAATCTATGCCGTCTCCTCACGCGTCCGCTCCGACACATTCATCGTCTACGAGCCACTTTTGCTTTTGGCGATCTCCTACATGAGCATCGCGGGTCTGATCACACTCGCGTTCCGCCAAATCGAAAAAAGAGTTCCCCGCTAGGGCGTGCAGCTTACAGGCTTTCGCTTGCCCCGATGATCCAGTCAAAAAAGTCCTGGCAGCTTTGTGATCTGCGGGCGGGCGTGGTCACATAATAGGCAGTCCCGAGATCCACCGCTCCCCCGGGCCACTCCATCAAGGCGCCATCGCGCAGTGCGGGCGCGCTGATCGAGCGCCATCCCAGCATCAGGCCGCGCCCGTCCAGCACCGCCTGCGCCGCCTGAACATAGTTGTTGAAGCGCGGTCCGGGCAGTTTTGCCCGGTCTATGGACTTATGCCGGAAATAGTCTTCCCACCCCGCCCAATGCTGGTTGTGCGGGCTCACCACATGGATCAGCGGCACCCGGTCCAGCCCGACATTCTCCCCGAGGCAGCGGGCGATGAACGCAGGCGTTCCGACAGGGCAAATCCGCTCCGCAAACAGCTTTCGCGTGACACCCTCCTGCCAATCACCGATGCCGTAGCGCACGGCCACATCGATATCCGGCGCAAGCTGCGGCAGATCGGTGGGCGGAGCCTGGACATTGACGGTCGTTCCGGGAAAGCGGGCGTAGAAATCGGGCAGGCGCGGCATCAACCAATAGGTCGCCATGCCCACGGTGCACGATACCGTCACCTGCGCATCGGCATCGCCGTGCAGGCCGCGCACATCCTCGAGCGCGGCGGATATCTGCCCCAGCCCGTCGCGCGTCGCCCGCGCAAGCATCCGCCCCGCGTCCGTCAAGGCCGCGGGGCGGGTACTGCGATCAAAGAGCGTCACCCCCACATGCGCCTCCAGCGCCTTCAGCGCCTGGCTCACCGCAGGCTGCGTCACATTGAGCAGCACAGCGGCCTCGCGCAGCGAGCCAAGCCGGGCAACCGCCTCGAAGGTCGTCAACAGGCGCAGCGGTGGCAATCGCTTCATAAAGTAACTCCGAGGTTATCTTATAATTAGAATTATCGTGCTGGTCGCAAGCTGAAAGCCGTGGGATGGCTATGCAAACCGTCCAGATCCGGCAAGAAAGGCGCGCACCTTAATGAATGTCATCTTCTCACACCCCGCCACAGTCGAGCTCAGGGATCAGGGCCTGTGTGTCCAGCTGAGCGATGGTGCGCCGCACTATTTCAACTATTACTGGCTGCGCGACAATTGCCCCAGCTCGTTCAGCCCCATGACCCGAGAGCGGTCTTTCGACATCTTCCATCTCGAGGCAGCCCCGCGCGCGCGCAGTGCCGAGATCGAGGACGAGGCGCTGGTCATCGTGTGGCAAGACGAAGATCACGTTAGTCGGCTTCCGGTGAGCTGGCTCGAGACATACGCCACAGGCAAACCGCGCCCCGACCCCGCAGATCTACCGCGCGTGCCATGGTACAGTGATCATTATCCCAGCGTGCCGCGCTTCAGCCAGCCTGATCTGGTCGCCGATTCCGCCCAGCGCAAGGCATGGATCCAGGCGCTGATCGTAAGCGGCTTCTGCATCGTGACCGATATGCCCGACACCGATGCAGGCCTGACCGAGACCGCAGCATTGATCGGCACCATCCGTCCCACGTTTTTCGGTGACTACTTCGACGTAAAAACGTACATCAATCCGACCAATACAGCTTACACCTCCGCCGCGCTGGAATTGCACACCGACACGCCTGCGGAGGAGTACGCGCCGGGCATACAATTCCTGCACTGCCGCGCCAACTCCGTTCAGGGCGGCCAGAGCCTTTATACAGACGGCGTAGCGGTCGCGAATGATTTCCGCAAACGCGATCCGGAGGGCTTCAAGCTGCTCTCGGAGATCGCTGTTCCCTTCTACTGCGAGCATGACACATATGACATGCGCTCGCGCCAGACAGTGATCGAGCTCGACCGCTTTGGCGAGGTTTCCGGCCTGACGATCAGCCAGCACATGCTCGATATGCTGGATCTGCCGCAGGAGGTTCTGGATGCCTACTATCCTGCCTTCTGCCGCTTTGGGCGGATGCTTCAGGAAGACAAATACATGATGCGCTTCCTGATGAAGGCAGGCGAGTGCATGGTGTTCGACAACCACCGCATCGTGCATGGCCGCGCGGCCTATTCCGCATCGAGTGGCGAGCGGTATCTACGCGGCTGCTACACGGACCGCGCCGAGATGCGCTCCACCTACCGCGCCCTTGTCAGCGAGGGGCGGTTCAAGCATGCCGTTTGACCGCGCAAACGGCGCGCTGCGGGCAGATCTCGCAGCGGCCTTCCGCGTGTGCCACCATCTGGGCTGGAGCGAATCTGTCGGCAATCACTTCAGCGCCACCACCTCTGACGACGGGGCGGTTTTCCTGCTTAATCCGCGCTGGCAGCATTTCGCGACGATCCAGCCCGATGATCTTTTGTTGCTCGACAGCAATGATACCGGCGTTCTCGACCGGCCAAACGCGCCCGATGCCTCCGCATGGTGTATTCACGGCACGATCCACCGCAAACACCCACGTGCCCGCGTGATCCTGCACGCCCATACCCCCTACGCCACCGCGCTATCGTGCCTCGCCGATCCAACAATGGTGCCAATCGACAACAACACCGCACGGTTTTATGGGCGGTGCGCCTATGATCTGAACTTCGGCGGCATCGCGGACGCAGCCGAGGAGGGCGAGCGGCTGGCGGACGCTTTGGGCGATAAATCCGTGCTAGTCATGGGAAATCACGGCGTTACGATCGTAGGCGAAACGGTCGCCGCAGCGTTTGAGGATCTCTACTTTTTCGAGAAAGCCGCGCAAACGCTGATCCTCGCGCGGTCCAACGGTGGGCCGCTGGCCGTCCTATCCGATGCTGTAGCGCAAAACACAGCGGACGGCTGGCGCGACTATGCCGGTATGGCGGATCGTCATTTCGACTTTCTCAAGTCCCGGGTCGCCGCCTAACGAAGCCCGCCCCAAGCGATCCAAGGTGCATTGCCGCACCATCTCTCGGCACCCGCACGCCCCTCGCGCAAACGCTTGGCCCGTGGCGGCTTCGCCACACACCCTTCCCTTCCCATCCCCCCCAATCTGATGTACAGCCCCAAGCATCGACCCGCCCGCATCCAGACCCCGGTGCAGGCGCAAGAAAAAGGGGTCAGAGGGAATACGCCCTCTATGCAAAGGCCAATGGGCCAACAAGGAAACGATGATGTTTAACGAAGTTAAGAAATCCATGCAGTGGGGCGAAGAGACGCTCACACTGGAAACAGGGAAAGTCGCGCGCCAAGCCGACGGTTCCGTCATCGCCACATACGGCGAGACATCCGTGATGGCGAACGTGACGTTCGCCCGCAAGCAAAAGCCTGGTCAGGACTTTTTCCCGCTGACCGTACACTACAACGAGAAATACTACGCTGCGGGCAAAATCCCCGGCGGTTTCTTCAAGCGCGAAGCGCGTCCGACTGAAAAAGAAACGCTGACCAGCCGTCTGATCGACCGTCCGATCCGCCCGCT
>JAGXHD010000068.1 GCA_024636395.1 Sulfitobacter sp. | reverse complement strand
GACCCGTACCCTCAACTTCATGTTCGACGGCAAGCGGTATCAGGGTCACGCGGGCGATACCCTGGCCTCTGCCCTGCTGGCAAACGGCGTGCGCCTGATGGGGCGGTCGTTCAAATACCACCGCCCGCGCGGTCCGCTCACGGCGGGCTCGGAGGAGCCCAATGCGCTGGTTGAGCTGCGCGGCGGCGCACGGCGCGAACCAAACACCCGCGCCACAACTGCGGAGCTCTACGAAGGACTGCTCGCGCATTCGCAAAACCGCTGGCCCTCCCTTAAATTCGACGCCATGGCCATCAACGACCGGTTTTCGAATTTCCTGACCGCCGGATTTTATTACAAGACGTTCATGTGGCCCGCACCGCTCTGGGAGAAGCTCTACGAGCCGCTGATCCGGCGCGCCGCAGGTCTGGGTTCACTCTCCGCGCGTCCCGACCCAGATGTCTATGACAAGGGCTTCCGTCACTGCGATCTGCTGGTGATCGGCGCGGGGCCCGCGGGCCTCATGGCGGCGCTGACCGCCGGGCGCGCGGGCACGCGGGTGATCCTTGCCGATGAGGATTTCGCCATGGGGGGGCGCCTCAATGCCGAAACGCTCGCGCTGGATGACGCCCCCGCCAATATCTGGCTTGCCGCCACTCTTGCCGAGTTGGCGAGCCTCCCAAGCGTTCGGCTGATGCCCCGCACCACCGTCATTGGCGCGTTCGATCACGGGGTTTACGGGGCGGTCGAGCGGATCAGCGACCATATGCATAGGCCAGACGCAGGCAAGCCGCGCCAGATCCTGTGGCGCATCTATGCGGGCCAAACCCTGCTCTGCGCGGGCGCAACCGAGCGGCCCATCGCGTTCGAGAACAACGACCGGCCCGGCATCATGCTTACTTCCGCGCTGCGCACCTACGTCAACCGCTACGCCGCCACGCCCGCGCGCCGCATCGCGATTTTCACCAACAGTGCAGAGGGCCACCGGACCGCAACTGATCTCAGGGCGCGCGGCATCACCATCGCCGCCGTGATTGACACGCGCGAGGACGCACCGCTCAGCCCTGACTATCAGGTGCTGCGCGGGGCACAGGTGATCGACACCAAGGGGCGGCTCGGCCTCAGCTTCATCGACGTCAGGCTGCACGATGGCACGATCCGCACCGTGGAATGCAGCGCACTGGGCGTGGCGGGCGGGTGGAACCCCAACGTGCATCTGACCTGCCACCAGCGGGGCCGTCCGGTGTGGGACGACACGCTCGCCGCCTTCGTCCCCGGCACCTCCCTGCCCCACGGCATGCAGGTTGCCGGCGCCGCGAACGGTGCCTTCTCGACCCATGCCGCACTCATGACAGGGGCGCAATCCGCCGCGAAGCTTCTGGGCATCAAACCGGCGGATTGCCCAGAGGCGGAGGACGCGCCCATCGTGCAAACCCCCTTCTGGGTCGTGGAGGGCGCGCAGCGCGCGTGGCTCGACCAGCAAAACGACGTGACCGTAAAGGACATCCAGCTAAGCCACCAAGAGGGATTTCGCGCGGTCGAGCACCTCAAACGTTACACCACGCTGGGCATGGCCACGGATCAGGGCAAAACCTCAAATATTCTCGGCCTCGCCGTGATGGCGGAGCTTACGGGCAAGACAATCCCGGAGGTGGGCACCACGATGTTCCGCCCGCCCTACACCCCCACGGCAATCGGTGTCTTCGGCGGCCGGATGCGCGGGCGGGAATTTCACCCCACGCGCCTCACCCCCTCGCACCACTGGGCCAAGGAGCGCGGCGCGGTCTTTGTCGAGGTGGGCAACTGGCTGCGTGCGCAGTGGTTTCCACTGGCGGGCGAGACGCACTGGCGGACGAGCGTCGACCGCGAGGTGCGCGCCACCCGCGCCTCCGTCGGCGTCTGCGATTGCACAACACTGGGCAAGATCGACGTGCAGGGCACTGACGCCGCCGATTTCCTGAATAAAATTTACTGCAACGGGTTTGCCAAGCTCGCCGTGGGCCGCGTACGCTACGGCCTGATGCTGCGGGAGGACGGGATCGCGATGGACGATGGCACCGCCGCGCGGATGGCGGAGGATCATTTCCTCGTCACCACCACCACCGCCAATGCCGCGCGCGTCTACCAGCATATGGAGTTCGTGCGCCAATGCCTGATGCCCGACGCCGATGTGCAGTTGATCTCGACCACCGAGGCTTGGGCGCAATATGCAGTCGCAGGCCCTAATTCCCGAAAATTGCTGCAAAAGCTGGTCGATCCCGCTTTCGACATCACCAATAATGCCTTCCCCTTCATGGCCTGCGCCAACGTCACGATCTGCGGTGGGCTGCGCGCGCGCCTATTCCGGATCTCGTTTTCAGGCGAGCTTGCCTTCGAGATCGCCGTGCCGTCACGCTACGGCGATGCGCTGATGCGGCGCCTGATGGATGCAGGCAAAGAGTTTGATGTGACACCCTACGGTACGGAGGCCCTCGGCGTGATGCGTATCGAGAAGGGCCATGCGGCGGGCAACGAGCTTAACGGCACCACCACGGCGCTTAATCTGGGCATGGCGCGCATGGTGAGTACGACCAAGGACAGCATCGGCAGCCGCCTGTCGCAGCGCCCCGGATTGAACGAGGCGGGTGCCCTCATTCAGGTCGGCCTGCGCCCGTTGGATGCGGCTGACAAGCTGACCGCCGGCGGCCACCTCATGGGTGCGAGCGGACCGGTCGATGCTGCGCATGATCAAGGCTATGTCACGTCCGCCTGCTACTCTCCCGCGCTTGAAAGCATGATCGCGCTGGGGTTTTTGAAAGATGGTGGGAGCCGTATGGGCGAACGGCTGCGCCTTGTCTCGCCCATGACCGATCTCACCGTCGAAGTCGAGGTGTGTTCCCCCCATTTTGTCGATCCCGAAGGAGTGCGCCTGCGTGCATGATCTGGCCCCCCTCACTGCCCTTGGCGGCACCAAGCCGCGCGCGGATGCCCACGGCGGCGTGACACTGACCGAAAACCCGTGCCTCGCACTGGCGTCGGTCGCGGCACGGCGCGGGCACGAGCCGGCCTGCCGTACGCATATGGATGACCTGCTGGAAGGCCCAGCGCCTGGCCCCGGAACATTCCGTCTGCACGATCCGGAGGAGGCCTTCTGGATGGGCCCCGATCAGTGGATGGTCGCCGCTCCCTATGCCAGCCATGAGGATCTCGCCGACCGGCTCAAGGCACGCTTTAGCGCCACCGCCTCGATTACGGAGCAATCGGATGCCTGGGTCTGCTTCGATCTGCACGGGGAGGGTTTGGAAGCCGTGATGGAGCTATGCTGCAATATCGATATCGCAGCCATGAAACCCGGCGATGCCACGCGCACGGCGATCCATCATCTGGGCAGTTTCGTGCTGCGGCGCGATCCGGCCAGCCATCTGCGCATTCTCGGGCCGCGCGCCTCCGCGCAGAGCCTCCACCACGCGCTGCTCACCGCCATGCAGGCCGCCCTCTAGACCTGCGCGGGCGCGGCAAAACGGGGCAAACCCAGCCCACCGATCCGGTCGCGCGCGACCCGCATCCCGATCCAAAGCGACAGGAGTAGCCCCGAGCCCACACCTGCTGCGATTCCAAGGCGAACCCCCGTCAGCCCCCCGTCGATCACATAGGCGAACAGCCAGATGAAAAAAGCGATCCCGATCCACTGCCGGTAGATCCCGATCCACATCGTCCAGGCCGCTTTCTTGAGCGCCTGCAACAGCGAGTTGATCGAAAAAAGCACAACGTAGATCGGCAAAATCGCCGCCTCCACCTTCAGGAACAGGGCCGAGATGCGAATAACCTCAGGATCTTCGGAAAAGACGCCCGCCGCGAGGCCACCGCCGAACCACAGGAACGGAAACGCGAGTGTGGTGCCGATCACGCCGAGCAGCCAGCAGCGGTGGAACGCTTCACGGACCCGCGCGTGATTGCCCGCGCCGAAGTTCTGCGCCGCGATAGGCACCAGCGAGATGGTGATGCCCAGGGCGGGCAGCAAGAACAGCTGCTCGATCCGCATGGTTATCCCGTATGAGGCCAGCGCCGCCTCGCCATAGTCCTTGAGCGCGTATTGCACGATGAACCCGCTGGAGAAGGTCACCAGTAACGCGAATCCCGCAGGAAAGGCCTGCGCGATAATCTCGTAATATTTCGCGGGCACGGGGATGAATTCGGCCCAGCGCAGGTTCTGCATCATTGCACGTCCAAAGACCCGCCATAGGATAAACGCGGCGACGCCTGTCTGGCTCAACACCGTGGCCAAAGCAATGCCGTTGAAGCCCATGCCCCCCACCACACCCGGAATGCCGAACATCAACAGCGGATTGAGGCCGACATTCACGAAAAACGCCACGACCAGCGCACGCTGCATCGTCCGCGTATCGCCGCGCGCTTGCAGGATGCCATTGGCGGCAGGGCCGATGATGAAGCCCGGCAGCGCGAAAATGAGCCAGTAGAAGTAGCCCAGCCCGGCATCGCGGTAGGCCCCGGGTTCGGAGACCACGGCGATCAGCGTGGGACCGGCAAAAGCTGCAACCGCGATCATCAAAGCCGCCGCCATCACCGCAAGGCCGATACCCTGCGCCGCCAGATGCCGCGATTCCACTTCGTCCTTGCGGCCTTTGGCATTACCGACGAGCGCGCTCATCGCGGAGCTGAGGCCAAAGCCAATGGCCACGAGAATGAAAAACGCTTGAAACCCGACCGACAGCCCCGCCTGCGCCTGCGTGCCGAAATAGCCCGCGTAAAACGTATCGACGACGTTGTAGAGCGTGCTGAACAGCATGCCGATCGCAGCCGGAATGGCAAGGCGGCGGAAATGACCGCCGAGCGGGCCGGTGGTGAGGTCTTGGTCAATCATGGGAGGGCTTTGCTGCTGAATGAAAAAGGGCGCCGCGTGGCGCCCTTCGCAGTGTCAAACGGTGCGACTCAGAGGCCCCATTTCAGGGCGACCTGATCAAAGAACCCTTGGGTTTTTTTCAGTTCGATCCAGCTGTTGACGTAGTTGATCCAGACCTGATCTGTCTGCGGTAGCAACATGGCGATCGGCGTGGGTTCGCGCGCCTCCGACACCTCAATCTGACGGACATTGGGGAATTTTTGCAGCAGCTCAGAGCCTTCTATATTCGAGGTCACGAAAACATCGGCACGTCCCGACAGCACTTCCTGAAAGCCGCGCGCGGGAGCCTCGACCACGATAATTTCCGCATCGGGAAACCATTCCTTGACCATTTTCTCGAACGAAGTGCCCAGCGTTGTTGCAACCTTAACACCGGGCTGGTTGATGCTCTCCCAGCCGTCAAAATTGACCAATTTGTCATCGGTCGTGAAGGGGAACATCTCGACCGCGGTATAGCTGTGCGAAAAGCCTGCGGCCTTCATGCGCGCGGGGCTGATGGAGGCGGAGCCGGTCATGTGGTAGTTGCCCGCAACCACGCCGTTCACGAGCGTTTTCCAGTCGGTCGGCACCATCTCGAGCGTGACGCCCAGATCGGCGGCAAGTTCGGTCATGATGTCGATATCGTAGCCGACATAGCTGTTGGTTGCGGGATCGCGCACCGACATCGGGTTCCAGTCGCCCGTTGTGCCGACCTTAAGCACGCCTTGGCTCAGGATTTCGTTGAGCGCGGATTGCGCCACAACAGGTGCAGCCATCACACTGGCAGCGAAACCGACCGCGAGGCCGATGGTTTTCAGAATTTTCATGTGTGTTCCCCTGTGGGTTGGACTAAGTGTTCTCGAACGCGACCCTTTAGCTTGCCTCGGAACCTAATGCCGGTTGCGGGTCTTGCAACAGTCGTGCGCACTATACACTCCGGCAAGGCGAGGTCCATGATCGATCAAAGCGAGACAAACCGCACAAATGCGATAGAGATCAAGGGCCTCAATAAGTGGTACGACACGTACCACGCCCTGAAAGATGTCGATCTGACGGTGGCTCACGGAGAGCGGATCGTGGTTTGCGGGCCGTCCGGGTCGGGTAAATCCACCCTGATCCGCTGCGTCAATTCGCTGGAGGCGCATGATAGCGGACAGATCACCGTGGACGGCACACGCATGTGCGATGCCTCGAGCATCGAGGCGATCCGCGGGCAGGTCGGCATGGTGTTCCAGCAGTTCAACCTGTTTCCGCATCTCACAATCCTGCAAAACCTCACGCTCGGCCCAATGAAGGCACGCGGTTTGTCGCGCAAGGACGCCGAAGAACGCGCGATGAAATATCTCGAGCGTGTGCAGATCCCCGAGCAAGCGAACAAAAAGGTCAGCGCCTTGTCCGGAGGCCAGCAACAGCGCGTGGCCATCGCGCGGTCCCTTTGCATGGAGCCCAAGATCATGCTCTTCGACGAGCCGACATCGGCACTCGATCCCGAGATGATCTCGGAAGTGCTCGACGTGATCGTCGATCTGGCGGAAAGCGGCATGACGATGATCGTGGTGACCCATGAGATGGGCTTTGCCCGCCGCGCAGCTGATCGGATGGTGTTCATGGACCACGGCGCCATCGTGGAGACCGGCACGCCTGAGGAGTTCTTCGACGCCCCAAAGACCGAGCGTTGTCGCACTTTCCTCAACCAGATCCTGAAGCATTGAGCGCGCCCATGAAAAATATCCTCGCTCTTCTAAGCCTCACCGCCCTCGCAGGCTGCGGCAGTGCAGGAAACTGGGGCTGGTACGTGATCGACCCCCGCACGCAGAGCGGCTGGAACAACATCACCTTCCTGTTCGACGGCTTTGGCGCCACGATCCAGCTGTCGGTGATCGCCGCCGTGATATCGATGATCGTGGGCCTCATGGTCGCGCTGCCCGGCATGTCCACAAACCGCTGGATCAGACTACCAAGCCGGATCTACGTCGAATTCGTGCGCGCGATCCCGCTGCTACCGATGCTGTTCTGGGTCTTCTACGGATTGCCGGTAGTTCTGAAATCCATGGGCATCACCGTGCGCATCGATGCGTTCTGGGGTGCGGTAATCACGCTGGCGATCTCGGATTCCGCCTTCACCGCCGAGATTTACCGCTCCGGCATCCAGAGCATTGCGCGTGGACAGACAGAAGCGGCCAAGACCATCGGCCTCACCTACACCCAGACCATGCGCTACGTGGTGCTGCCACAGGCGATCCGGCGCATCCTGCCGCCGCTGGCCAACCAGTTCATCTATATCGTAAAGATGAGCGCCTTCGCCTCGGTGATCGGAATGCAGGAGCTGACGCGCCGCGCAAACGAGCTGGTCGTGACGGAATACCGACCCTTGGAGATCTATACCCTGCTCATCCTCGAATATCTCGTGCTGGTGCTAATCATCAGCTTTTTCGTGCGCTGGCTGGAGCGAAAGATGGGCGCAGATGAAAGCAGATAAGGAGAACGCTATGAGCTGGACCTCATTCCTCGATGACACGGTGAAGCGCATGGGCGCGTTGCAAAAAAAAACCCCCGACATGTTCGTGGGCTTCAATGCCATGGGCAAGGCCGCCAAGAAAAGCGGCGCGCTGGACGAGAAAACCAAAGAGCTCATCGCGCTCGGCATCGCGATCTCGACACGCTGCGACAGCTGCATCGGCTTTCACGTCAAATCGCTGGTGCGTCTCTGGACGACGCGCGAGGAGCTCTGCGAAGCGCTCGAAATGATCGGCTACATGGGCGGTGGTCCGTCCATCGCCTTCGGTGCGAAAGCGCTCGAGGCCTACGATGAATTCACAGCTATCGGGCCAGGCGCTTAGCCCGCTCTGCCGCCGGTCACACGGTCGATCAGCGCCCGCGCGTCCGGCACCAGCGCCTCTAGCTGCGGCAGATCGTTGACGCACAGGAACCGCACACCCGCCATCGCCTCCGCAAGCAGCAGCCCGCGTGTCAGTGCGGGCGCATTTCCGGCCCCCTGCCCGCTTTTTATGTGCAGATGCTCTGTCTGCTGCCGGAGCATGGCAAGGCCCGCCCCGATGCAATGATGATTGTGGAGGCCCTGCGGCAGAAACTGGCTCAAATCGCGAAACCGATGGCTGATGTTGGCCTCGAAAGCGGCGCGATGGGTTTCGAACAGCGTTTGCATCACGCTGCGACGCATCGGGTGGACCACATGCGCAGCTGCAAACACCCGGCCCGGCGCCACATCGGCGAGCCTCGCAGCATTGATCTGCATGAAATGGTTGAAAAGTGCGGGATCGTCGCGCGCGGCGCTATCATCTGCGAGTGCTGCGTAATCGCGCCACGCCCCGCGCAGCACCGGGCTTTCCCCCTCGAACATATCCTGCGGCGCCAGCGGCGCGGTCAGAAACACATCATCGTTGAAATACAAAAACCGCTCACTCAGCCCCTCGATCCGCCACATCATGCTTTCGATGGCGAGCGAATTGAATGTCGGCAGCACTGCCGCGTACTCCCCAAACACTTCCGAGTGCCGCGCTATGCGCACCTTTGCGCGCAGAGCCTCGGGCAGGCAATCAAGATCCGGCCCGGCACCTTCGACCAAAAGCCAGATATAGCGCACCCAGGGGGCATGATGATGGATAGAGCGCAGGCAGAAATAGATCTCGTCGCTCTGCTCCCAGCGATGTGGATTGCGCGCATTTTCCCCCAGTGGCCCACCCGACTGCGCCATGAAACGCGCCCGCGTGGCCCGGTGATCGGGCGCATTGCCATCCACCCACGTGATGATCGCATCAATCGGGTCGGCAGCATCGAATTCGGTCAGGAGGGCTTTCACAACGCAGGATACACTTCGGTTGTTGGCATTGTTTGGGGATATAGACCATGGCGCGCAAAAGGGGAGCCGAAAAAGCGCGCCGCCGCCGCTTGACGCGACAGGCGGCGCGCCAGAGACTGTGGCCACACCATCAAGAGAGCACCCATGCAGCCTACACTCGACACCGACATCCTGCGCCGCTGGATCGGCACCCGCGAAGTGCTCGACGACATGCTGCACCTTGGTCCCGCCACCCTGATGGAGATGACGCTTGACCGCGCGCCCGTGCTGGCCGAGGGCGATCCTTTGCCGCCGCTGTGGCACTGGCTCTATTTTCTACGCTCCGCGCCGCTGTCCGCACTTGGCCGTGACGGGCATCCGGCGCGGGGTGAGTTTCTGCCCCCGGTGGCATTACCGCGGCGGATGTGGGCCGGGGGCCGCTTCGGCTTCAGCGCTGCGCTACGCATCGGGGCGCAGGCGCAAAAGCACTCGGTGATCAAGGATGTCGCACTGAAATCGGGTCGCTCGGGGGCGCTGTGCTTCGTGACAGTGCGGCACGAGGTAAGCTCCCGGGGCGCGCTGGCTTTCTGGGAAGAGCACGATATCGTCTACCGCGAGGATCCAGTTGCCGGTACAAACCCGCGCCAGACCGCCGCGATCGGCACCGACTGGCAGCACAGCGAGACGGTCCACCCCACAGAGGTCATGCTGTTTCGCTACTCCGCCCTCACCTTCAATGGCCACCGCATCCATTACGACCGTGACTACGCCCATACCGTAGAAGGCCACGCGGGGCTCGTTGTACACGGACCGCTCATTGCCACGATGCTCATGGATCTCGCACAGCGCGCGGCGGGCGGTGCTGCCCCGCGCAGTTTCGAGTTTCGCGCGGCCAGTCCGCTGTTCGACGGCGCGCCCTTCACGCTGAACGCCAACCTTGCTGGCAATACCGTCACGCTCGCCGCAGCCACGCCCGAGGGGCGCCTCGCGATGGACGCCAGGGTCGTGTTCTGACAGCATGGCAAATCGTCCCACCGGATGTTTTCGGGTTTGCGCCGGGCACGCCCTTGATATGCTGTGGCTATGCTGATCCTCACCCATAGCACCCTGCGCAATCCGGCCATTCTCAAGGTGCGCCAACTGCCGCGCAAATTCTTCGGCCGCGTCGCCGTCTGGCCACGCGGGCAGTTGGGCTGGGGCGGCCTGCTGCGCCTGATGTTCGAGTTTCAGGCGATCCGCTACATCCTCACGCTCAGCCCCTTCATCCTCATCGGCCTGAGCTGGAATGCGATGGCCCTGCCCATGGCACAGGCGCCGATCCTGATGATCTTCATGATCTGGCTGGTGGAGATGCGCATTCTGCGCGTCGCGAAATCCCGCCGCCCGCGCCTGATCGAGGGTGCACAGGCCGAGCGCGCGCTGGATCTGCTCCGGGTCCAGGCCCGTGCCGCACTCACCAAAATCGCCGCTGCGCGCGAGATGAAGCGGGGGGAGCTGCATTTGGTCGTCGAGCAATCGGAGCTTTGGCTTATCTCGCCGCTCACTTATGTGTCCGTGCAATCGGAGGCAGGGCCCGAGGTCTTGCGCCTGAGTGAAACCGAGCGCGAAATCCTGACACAGACCCTCTTCCAGCCGCCCCTGACCGAGACCTTGCTCCAAAGGGTCAATCAGGCGGAAGGTACTTTTATCCGCGATATTACCTTCGATACGCGCGGTGTTTCTGCCCACGCCCGCCTTGCCGCTGCGTTAGCGTGACAGATCAATCAGGCGGCCGAACGGCGCCTCAGCAGCGCCTGCGTTCGGCACCGCCCAGATCACCGGCAGCCCGCGCGGCGGCAGCCCTGCTTCGCCTTCAAGATCAGTAAAGATTACCAGCGCCGCGGCTCTCAGGCCCTGCGCCTCTACGATCACCGGGCGAAACGCCGTCCCGCCCCCGCGTGGCAGTTCCGGCAGCGGCACATGCAATTGCGTCGGATCAATCGTGTCGCGGTGCCGGATTTCATCATCGAAAACCATCAGATGCAGCTCCGCCCGCATCCGCCGCGCAATTCCCGTGATCTCGGCCCAGAACATCGCAAGGCGCGCATCGTCGATGCTGCTGGAGGCGTCCATGGCGATAGCAATGCGGGGAATGTCGGTGCGGGGCCGGACTCCGGGTTCGAAACCGGGCTCGGGCGTCCCCGCCCGCTGCGCCTGCGCCAAGCCCGCGATCCAGCGACGCGCCGGGCGCTGGGGACTGGGCCGTGGTGCCTGCATCACGGCCTGCGTCAAAAGCTGTCTTAGCATCTGCTCCCAAGGCACCCGCGGTTGCGCCACATCAGCAAGGCGATGGCCAATGCGCCCGATGCCGCGCCCCGCCGCGCGCCCGGCGTCCATCGCGCGGGTGATGTGCTGGCGCCAGCGCGCCGCATCCTGCACGGTATCTCCCTCCTCGGGCGTGCCGGCCTCTTGCTCGAGATCCGCCTCAAAGCCCTGCGCTTGCGCGTAGACCTCTGCCTCACCCTCCCGAGCGCCGCCATCGTCGCTCTGCCCGCCCAGTGCAAAATAAAGCCGCTCGACATCCCATTCGGCCAGCACAGCCGCACCGGTTGCCTCCCGGCCCAACGCACGCCTAATGAGATCGCTGGCCAGCACGGCGGGGCGGGGCAGCGCGTGATCCCCCCCCAGAACCGCCTCGTTGATCAGCGCATCGGCGGCAAGATTGAAAAGCGCCGCATCGAAATTGCCGCCAAGTCGCGTCTCCAGAACTGCCGCGCGCGCGGAGTGCCGCAAAGCGACGTGCAGCACATGGTGCGCGGCCAGTCCCATCTGCTCATGCAACGGCATCGCCTCGAAAGCTGGGCCATAGCTGATCGTCTCGCCCATCGTCGCCGTGCGCGGGCCGTCCCGGTGCGTACACCACAGCGACAGGGCCGCAATCGCGGGATCCGCTTCAGCCAGAGCCCGCAGGGCAGGCCCGGCGCGCGAGCTGTGGCGATCCGCGCTCACCCCTCGCGTGTGGCAAGATAAGCGGCATAGGAGGCGGAACTGCGGAAGGCCTCCTGCCAGCCGTTGGCCAGCGCCTTGTCGATCAACAGCTCGAAACCGTAAGTCGCAAGCTCGCCCAGAGGCAGGCGGGCGAACTCGGGCTCGGTCCGCGCATCGACGAGTGTGCCGATGCCCGCCATGACGTCGATGCTGGCAGGCAGGGTGCGCGCATCCACTAGCGTCACCAGCGCATAGACCAGCGCTGTTAGCCCGTGTAGGCTGTGCGGATAGAGCGCGAGGCGCGCGCGCCCCTCCGTCTCGAGCATGGCCTGAGCCTGCACCGTGGCCGCGATATCATCGACGATCAGCACGAACTCCGCCGCCGCCGCATCGCCCAGCGTGCCCGCGATCAGCACATCACGCAGGGTTTTGTCGGTGACGGCGTGGAGGATCGCGCTCACCCGCGCCCAAGACCTTGGAGTACAGGCGATCATCCGGCCCTGCCGCAACGCCTCCTCGGTCGTGTCGAGCAGATCGGGGCGGGTGCGGATAAACGCGGTGACGGCGGGGTGCAAACCGCGCGGCACAGCAAAAGAGGCCAGCCAGTCATTCGCCTCCGCACGCAGGCTCAGATGGATCAGCCGGTCCGACAGGGCGGTGCCCATCTCATAGGCCACCGCGCCGTCCTCTATCATATTGCCCGCCGCGATGATGAAGGTCGCATCGGGCAGCGCATGCTGGCCCACGCGCCGCTCCTGCAAGAGGCCGTAGACTGTGGGCTGGAGCGAAGGCGCCGCCGCCGTCAACTCATCGAGGAACAGGATCGTCGACCGCCCCTCGTCTGCGGGCAGATCTTCGGGCGGATACCAAACCGTGCGCTTTGAAGCGTGATCGTAGAACGGCAGGCCGCGCAGGTCTTGCGGCTCGATCGTGGTGAGGCGCAGATCGTAGAGGCGGCTGCCGGTCTCGACGGCAAGCTGCTGGACGATCTCGGTCTTGCCGATGCCTGGACGGCCGTGCAGCATCCATGACGCCGTTAGATGCCCCGCAGCCTGCGCCGCAAAACCAGCGCGCAGGGCATCGAGTGCCGCTCCGGCAGAAATCGGTGTGGTGTTGACAGCCATGCGCACGCGCTCCTTTGTGCCAAGGGTAGCGGTGCGCCGCAGGGTTGCAAGGGCGAGGACGCGATGCAGGCAGACAACAGACAAGCGCGGATGGCAAGGCTGGCGCTGCCGCAGCGTACACCGCTGGGGATGATCGGAGTGCCGCCACTTGCCGCACTGCCGGTCATGCCACCCCGTGCCCCCGCGATAATGGGGAACAAGGCCCTGCGCGATCTTGCCGCTGCCTTCGATGCCTTCGGAATAGCGGATGGCGCCACGCTTTCGTTTCACCACCACTACCGCAACGGCGACCGCCTGATAAACGCCGTGTTGGAAGAGGCCGCGCGTCGGGGCCTGCGCGGCCTGACCATTGCGCCAAGCTCCCTGTTTCCCGTTCACGCGCCCCTCGTCGCGCATATTCGCAACGGAGTGATCGGCGATGTTATCACCGACTATGCCAAGGGACCGGTGGCCGACGCGTTGCTCTCCGGCGCTCTGCGCGGTCCGGCCCTCCTGCAAAGCCACGGGGGCCGCGCGCGGGCTCTTTCGACGGGGCAGCTTCGCGTCGATGTGGCCTTTATCGGGGCCTCCCTCGCCCGCGCCGATGGCGCCTGCACGGGGCGCGGTGGTGCGCTGCCCAGCGGACCGCTGGGCTATGCTATGGTTGATGCCGCCTGCGCGCGCAGCACTGTCGTCTGCGCCCACGAGATCACGAATGATCCCCTGCCCCACATCGATATTCCCGCAGCCCACGTGGATGCCATAGTGCCTTTCTCCGATCCCGGCGCAGTGGAGGGCATCGCCTCCGACACCACGCTGCCGGCGCAAACCCCACAAGCGCTGCGGATCGGGGCACTGGTCACGCAGGTCATTGCGGCGGCAGGGCTGATGCAGAACGGCCTGTCGCTCCAGACTGGAGCGGGGGGATATTCGCTCGCGGCCATCCCCCTGATCGGAGAGGCCATGGCGCAGGCGGGTGTGCGCGGCAGCTTCATATCTGGCGGTATCACGGGGGCGCATGTGGCCTTGCAGCAGGCGGGGCTCTTCGACCGGATCCATGATGTGCAGTGCTTTGACGGGGCCGCAGTGGCCTCCTCGATCACAAATCCGCAGCACCACGCAATGAGTGCAGCGGACTACGCAAGCCCGCTCAACCCGGCGGCCATCGTCGACGAACTGTCCGTCATGCTGCTGGGTGCGGTCGAGATCGACAGGGCGTTTAACGTCAACGTGACGCTGGGCGGCGATGGCAGGCTCATCGGCGGGCCGGGCGGGCACCCCGATGCCGCACAGGGCGCACAGATCACCATCGTCACGTCCGGTCTGGTCGCAGGCGGCTATGCCAAACTGGTGGACCACGCGCGCTGTGTCACGACACCGGGCGCATGTATCGATGTGCTGGTTACCGACGCGGGCCTTGCCGTAAACCACGCACAGCCTGACTTGCGCGATCGTCTGATTGCCGCAGGATTGCCCGTTCTCTCTTTCGAGGCGCTGCACGCCGAGGCTGCACGCGGGGCGACCCGCTCCCGCTCTACCCCCGCACAAAGCCCGCGCCTGTTTATCGAGGATCGCGCGGGAGGTCTGCTGGATTGGGGCTGATCAGTCTGCAGAAAATTATTCCGACTAAAACAATCAAGTATTGCACCAGGCGGTGAAACTCGGTATCTGATTAAAACAATCAGAATTATACCAAACAGGAATCGTCATGACCCGCTTCACATCCACCTCCCCCCTCGCCCTCGCAGCCTGCGCCCTCATGGCAAGCACTTTTGCTGCCGCGGCCGAAGGAGATCTGAACCTCTATTCTTCGCGCCATTACGACACAGACGAGCGGCTTTATAGTGATTTCACAGCGGCTACCGGGATCACCATCAACCGCATCGAGGGCAATGCCGACGAGCTGATCGCGCGCATGCAGGCGGAGGGGGCCAATTCGCCCGCGGACATCCTGCTCACCGTCGATACCTCGCGCCTTCATCGCGCCAAGGACGCAGGAGTGCTGCAAACGGTCGACAGTGATGTGCTCGAAGCGCGGATCCCCGCCAATCTGCAAGACAGCGATAACCAGTGGTTCGGCTTCTCCCAGCGCGCCCGCATCATCTTCTACGACAAGTCCGACGTGACCGAGCCACCGATGGATTACCTCTCCCTCGCCGATCCCAGATACAAGGGCATGGTCTGTCACCGCTCCTCCTCCAACGTCTACTCCCAGACTTTGCTTGCCTCCGTCATCGAGAACCACGGCGAAGAGGCCGCGACCGCGTGGGCGCAAGGCGTCGTCGATAATTTCGCGCGCGATCCGCAGGGGGGCGATACCGACCAGCTCGCGGCGATCATCTCAGGCGAATGTGATATATCGGTTGCGAACACCTATTATTTCGCCCGCGCCCTGCGGACCGACGTAACGGGGGTAAGCGAGAAGATCGACCAGATCGGCTGGCTGTTTCCGGCGCAAGAGGCCGAGGGCGCGCATATGAACCTGTCGGGCGGCGGCGTTGCAGCCTTCGCGCCCAACCGCGAGAATGCCGTGGCCTTTCTCGAATATCTCTCCTCTGATCAGGCGCAGCAGTATTTCTCAGCCGGGAATGACGAGTTTCCGGCAGTCGAGGGCGTCGCACTTAGCGAGAGCGTAGCAAAACTGGGCACGTTCAAAGCGGACGATGTAAACCTCTCCGCCGTGGCGCAAAACCTGCCCGCCGCGCAGCGGATCTTCAACGCGGTCGGCTGGAAGTAACCGACCACATATCCTACCCGACCTGCGGCTGTACATCTTTGTTGTGCGGCCGCAGTTCATCGTGGCAAAGGTTCGTGTACAGTCGCGCCACACAGTGCCCCGCACACCAAAAAAGGAGCCCGCCATGTATCTGGCAATGAACCGCTTTACCGTCACCACCGAAAATGCCGAAGCCTTTGAGGCGCTCTGGCTCAACCGTGACAGCAATCTCAAGCAGATGGAGGGATTTGTAGAATTCCATATGCTCAAAGGACCCGTGATGGACGGCAAGATCATCTATGCCTCCCACACCGTTTGGGCCTCGGAAGAAGCCTTTCGTGGCTGGACCAAAAGCGATGCATTCCGCGCGTCTCACAAGGGTGCGAAAGACACCGCGACACTGCACGAGGGCACGCCAATTTTCGAAAGCTTCACCGCGATACAGCACATCGCTTGACGCGGTGCCCGCCGCTTGTCCGACAAATCTGACTTAAATCGGTTCAATACCTCCCCGCCCGCGCCATATTTCGGTTTCATTCTTGCTGTAGGATTTGTGCAACCTAGTAAGATGGAAGCGTGGCATGAGTACATTATCCAGAACCGGCCTTGGCGGGAAGGCCAGCGACGATCCTGAGATGACCATTGCCCACGTGCGGGATTATGCCGAGCGGGGCTTGGCGCTCGGTGCGCAGCGGCTCCTGATCTACGTGGCGGCTCTGGTGCTACAAGCCTTCTATATCCCTGTCGAATACGTTGCGATCTCAATTGTTCTAATCGTGATCGGCGAAGTTTTCGAAGCACGCAGCTTTGCGCAGGCTCGCAGCTTGCGCTCGGGAGATCTGGCGGCCCTTCGGGCCGTGCTGCGCAGGCTGAATATGGGGGCAGCCTATGGCGGTGCCGTGATCAGCTATCTGGCGCTATCCATCGCACTCGGCCAGACTGGCGCTAACTTCTTCATTCCAATGTTCTTTCTGCTGGCGGCGGCCGTGTTTGCGGCGATGAACAATCATCAGCTCGTCTCCGCTCTGGTCATCCGACTGGCCCTCTATGGTGCGACATTCCT
>JAGXHD010000005.1 GCA_024636395.1 Sulfitobacter sp. | reverse complement strand
ATCTAATTGCCTATAGACGCAAACCCGGGGCAGGCACTGGTGGCTTCGACAACCGAGATAGACGTAGAGGATTTGACTGAGGACCAGGCAAGGGCTGAACTTATAGCTCTTGCCCGCAACTTGGCAGATGCGAATACTGCGTATCATGCGGAGGACGCGCCGGAAATTTCGGACGCGGACTATGACCGGTTGAAGCGCCGTAACGCCGATATCGAGGCCCGCTTTCCCAAGCTCAAGCTCAGCGATAGCCCCAGCGATCAAGTCGGTGCCGCACCCTCGGCGGGGTTTGGCAAGATTACGCATGCGGTGCGGATGCTGTCGCTTGGTAACGGGTTCACGGACGAGGACGTGTTTGAATTTGATGCCTCCGTCCGGAAGTATCTGGGGCTCGATGCTGATGCGCCGCTCGCTTACACGGCAGAGCCTAAAATCGACGGCTTATCCCTCTCGCTGCGCTATGAGAAGGGAGTACTTGTCCAGGCCGCAACGCGCGGTGATGGGGCCGTGGGGGAGAATGTATCCGCCAATGCCCGTACGATCGCTGATGTTCCAGCAGCTCTAACCGGCGCGCCCGACGTTCTGGAAGTCCGCGGGGAGGTCTACATGAGCCACGCGGATTTCGAATCGCTGAATGCCCGGCAGGCCGCCCAAGGGGGCAAGACCTTCGCAAACCCGCGCAACGCGGCCGCCGGGTCGTTGCGCCAACTCGATCCCGAGATCACCCGCGCGCGGCCATTACGCTTTTTCGCCTATGCCTGGGGGAGCCTGTCTGAGCCCCTTGCCGAGACGCAATTCGGCGCGATCGAGGCGCTCCGCGCTTTTGGTTTTGAAACCAATCCGCTGACCGTGGTGTGTGACGGACCGGCAGAGATGATCGCGCATTATACAAAAATCGAAGTACAAAGGCCGCATTTGGGCTACGATATCGACGGAGTCGTCTACAAAGTTGATGATCTTGAGCTGCAATCGCGTTTGGGGTTTCGCTCGACCACGCCGCGTTGGGCCATTGCCCATAAATTTCCCGCCGAACTGGCGTGGACGGTCCTGGAGGGGATCGATATTCAGGTCGGCCGCACCGGCGCGCTCAGCCCCGTCGCGCGTCTTTCGCCGGTAACCGTCGGCGGTGTGGTGGTGTCCAACGCGACGCTGCACAATCAGGATTACATCGAAGGCCGTGATAGCAAGGGGCAGCAGATCCGAGAGGGCAAGGATATCCGTGTAGGCGATCTGGTCCAAGTCTACCGCGCAGGTGACGTCATTCCAAAGGTTGCCGATGTGGATATCTCAAAGCGGCCTGATGACGCCGTCGCCTATACATTTCCCACAGTCTGTCCCGAGTGCGGCAGCGATGCCGTGCGCGAGCCGGGAGACGCGGTGCGTCGTTGTTCAGGCGGTCTGATTTGTCCTGCGCAGGCGGTGGAAAAGCTCAAGCATTTCGTCTCGCGGGCGGCCTTCGACATCGACGGTCTGGGCGCGAAGCAGGTGGAGCAGTTCTACGCCGATGGCTGGATTGCTGAGCCCGCGGAGATTTTTACGCTAGAGGCGCGCTACGGCACCGGCTTGCAGCAGCTCAAGAATCGCGAGGGCTGGGGGGAGAAATCGGCGCGCGCCCTCTTCGCCGCGATCGAGGACAAGCGTAAAATCCCGCTTGCACGGCTGATTTTCGGTCTTGGGATCCGCCATGTCGGCGAGGCTTCAGCAAATATGATAGCACTTCATTACGGCACCTGGGCGGCATTGGAAGCTGCGATGGAGCAAGCCCGCCCGAGAGAGGGTGACGCTTGGGAGGACCTGATTTCTGTCGATGGGATGGGGGCGGTCATGGCAGGATCACTGGTCGGCGCCTTTGCACAAGAAGCGGAGCGCGCCTCCATTCTGCGGCTCGTGGCGCAGCTTGACGTGCAGGAGGCGGTCCGCGCGGACACTTCGGGCTCTCCCGTCGCAGGCAAGACGGTGGTGTTTACCGGCACGCTGGAGAAAATGACGCGCGCCGAGGCAAAAGCACGTGCCGAGCGGCTGGGGGCGAAAGTGGCTGGATCCGTCAGCGCGCGGACGGATTTGCTGGTCGCGGGTCCGGGCGCTGGGTCCAAAGCAAAGAAGGCCGACGAACTCGGGATCGAGACACTGGATGAGGATGGCTGGCTAGACCTGATCGCAGGATTATGAGCACCCGGCCTGAACCGCTATTTGCTCTGTTTGCGGGGCTGGAAAGCCTGCCGGGGGTAGGGCCCAAGACCGCGCAGCATTTTGCGGGGCTGGGGATCGCAGCCCCGCGGGATCTGCTGTTCACACTGCCTCAATCGGGCATCGACCGCCGAATGCTCCTGACTGTCGAGGGCGCGGCTCTCCCCGCCACGCTGACCGTCGCCGTCACGATCGGCAAACACAGCCCGCCGCGCAACAAGGGCGGCGCTTACCGGATCCACGTGGAGGATTCGCAGACGTCCTTCCAGCTCGTCTTTTTCCACGCGCGCGGCACCTATTGGGAGCAGACCTTGACCGAGGGCAGCCGCAGGATCGTGTCGGGGCGTGTGGAGCTGTTTGAAAATGTGCCGCAGATGGTCCACCCCGATTTTACCGTGCCCGAGGCGGAGGCCGACAGCATCCCGCGGTTCGAGCCTGTATATCCGTTGACGCACGGGATCACCCAAAAATTGATGTACAAGGCTACACGCGGTGCGCTGGCGCTTGTTCCTGCGATGGGGGAATGGATCGATCCCGGTCAGATGGCAAAAGCAGGTTGGACCCATTTCATGACGGCGGTGAAACGCGCCCATGATCCTGAGAAAATATCAGATATCAGCGCTTTGGATCCGGCACGCGAGCGGCTGGCATATGATGAACTGCTGGCGCATCAGATCACGCTTGCGCTGGCCCGTCAGGTGGAGCGGCGCAAGAAGGGGCGGTCTGCCAAAGCAACCGGCCGATTACAAAAGAAAGTTCTGACGAGCCTGCCCTATAGCCCCACAGGCGCACAATCGCGCGCCATCGCCGAAATTGTAGCGGATATGGGGACGGAGCAGCGGATGAACCGGCTGCTGCAGGGTGATGTGGGCGCAGGTAAAACGCTGGTCGCGTTTATGGCGCTTCTTGCGGCGGTGGAGGCTGGCGGACAGGGCGTTTTGATGGCACCCACCGAGATCCTAGCCCGGCAGCACCTGCAAGGTCTGCGCCCGCTGGCCCAAAGCGCGGGCGTGGTGTTGGAGATCTTGACGGGCCGTGACAAAGGCGGGGAGAGGGCGCTGAAACTTGCCGCACTGGAGCGCGGCGATATCCATATTCTGGTCGGCACCCATGCAGTCTTTCAGGAGGCGGTGGTGTTCCACGATCTGCGCCTTGCAGTGGTGGATGAACAGCACCGGTTCGGCGTACGCCAGCGGCTGGAGCTGGGGCGCAAGGGGCGGCAGGCCGATGTGCTCGTGATGACCGCGACACCGATTCCGCGCAGCCTTGCATTGGCCCAATACGGCGATATGGACGTGAGTGTGCTGGATGAAAAGCCGCCCGGCCGCAAACCCATCCAGACCGTCCTGATCAGCACCGACCGCTATGAGCAGGTCATCGACCGGTTGCGCGCGGCAATTGCGGACGGGCGGCAGTGCTATTGGGTCTGTCCGCTGGTGGGTGAAAGCGAGGTGAGCGATCTGACGGCTGCCGAGGAGCGGTTCAAGCGGCTCAGGGCGGCTTTGGGCGAGGGCGTCGTGGGACTGGTCCATGGGCAGATGCCGCCGGCGGACAAGGACGCGGCCATGGCGGCTTTTCAGCGCGGTGAGAGCAAGCTTCTGGTAGCCACAACGGTGATAGAAGTCGGCGTCGATGTGCCCAATGCCTCGATCATGGTGATCGAACGGGCCGAAAGCTTTGGTCTCGCGCAATTGCACCAACTTCGGGGCCGCGTGGGTCGGGGCTCTGCGGCATCGAGCTGTCTGCTGATGTATCAGGCGCCGTTGAGCGAGACGGGGCGGCAGCGCCTCGAAGTGCTGCGGGAGACGGAGGATGGGTTTGTGATTGCCGAGACGGATCTGAAGATGCGCGGCACCGGAGATCTGATTGGCACGGCTCAATCAGGAGTGCCACGATTCCGGATCGCCGATCTGGAAAAACAAGCGGCGCTGATGGCTGTGGCGCAATCTGACGCGCGCAAACTTCTCCATGACGATCCACGATTGCAGAGCGACAGAGGGCGCGCTGCTAGGATGCTTCTTTGGCTCATGCGGCAGGATGAGGCGATCCGTTTAATTTCAGTTGGTTAGGATTGATGTTCTGAAAAGTTCGCAAATGTTCTCATAAAGTTCTTTACAAGGCTTTCATAATATGGGAACAAAGGAGCAACAAAGACGGAGAGAAACATGACCTTCTATCAATCAGTCAGAGCGATCGCCATTAGATCGCAAGATACTTTGGCCCAAGACGCAGCAGGTGCTGCCGCTTTGATCGTGATTTTGGTAGCTGGTCTGCATCTTCCTGGACTTGTTTGAGTTTCTGCCTGCGCTTTCATGCCAAGGCCGGTTTTTCGGTGCATTTGTCCCAAATTTATGCGCCACGATGTTATGTTCTGCCTGTCCATAACGATTAAGGGGGTGCCTTCCCCGAACCGTGCCTAGGGTCCCCATGAATACCGCTTTTTTTAGCGCCGCCATCCATCTTGGATGTGCGGCGCCTTTTTTGAAAAAATCAAAGTAATTTCAGGAGCTTTTGACCAGGTACACTCGCCCTAGGCGTGTGCTTGCGCTTGTGCCATGGCTTCGGCCAATGCTTCGATGGTTAGCAGGATCGAGGCATGGCGGTTTTTATAGGCGACCGCAGGCGAAAGTACCTCGAAGCCGTCAAAGGGTGCGTCAGGGACAGTGCCGCTGCCCTTGAGCATCGCTTTGAGTTGGTCGCGACCGCGCAGAACGACTTCGGGCGTGACGCCCCGCGCGGCTTGCGCCGTAATCGCCGCGGCGGCTTGACCCAGTGCACAGGCTTTGACGTCCTGGCCCAGTTCGGTCAGCACACCGCCTGACATCTTTACATCCACCGTTACGCTTGAACCGCACAGCGGAGAACGCCGTGTTACGCTCGCATGGGGTGTCTCGAGGCGCCCCAGATGTGGAATGTCGGCTGCCAACGCGAGTATCCGCGCAGAGTAGAGCTTGATCAGGTCGCTGTCGCTGGACATGGTGTTTCCTTTTGCTGCGTCTTACATAAGCTGAACCAGTGCGGATGCAAAAACTTTTAAACGGGGTGCTTCACCATGTCCTTCGATCCATCGACCCTGAAATACAACGAAGCAGGGCTGATCCCGGCGATCGCGCAGGATCACGAGACCGGCGAGGTCCTGATGATGGCCTGGATGAATGCTGAAAGCCTGATGCGTACGCTGGAAACTGGCCAAGTGACATATTGGAGCAGATCGCGTCGGCAGTTTTGGGAGAAAGGCGCGACCTCGGGTCACGTGCAGACGCTGAAGGAGATGCGGATCGACTGCGATCGCGATTGCATTTTACTGCAGGTGTCCCAGGTGGGGGCTGCGTGCCATACGGGGGCCCGCAGCTGTTTTTTCACGCAAGTGAGTGTCGAGGGTGAAGTCGTACTTCGTTCAGAGAGTTAAGTGCGAGCCCTCAAGGCCTATCATAGACAGAATATCTTTTACCCTGTGCTCTTCGTCGCGGTACAGAGAGATTGCCCTTGCATCATCTCGCTTTGCCAGCCTTTTGCCCGAAGTATCACGGATCAGCTTGTGATGATGGTAGCGGGGATGCGGCAGATCCAGCAGGCGCTGTAGGACGACGTGAATCCGAGTGGCCTCGAACAGGTCGCTGCCGCGCACCACATGGCTTATTTCTTGGGCCGCATCATCAAGAACTACGGAGAGATGGTAAGACGTGCCCATCCCTCGGCGGGCCAGCACAACATCGCCAACCGTACTGATCATCTCTTCCGTACTGAAAGTGATGTGCTCCGCACTACCGCTACCTTCCTCGACGAATTCAAATTGTCCCGTAATTTTGCCGCAGGCCCTGGCCATGTCGAGCCTGAGGGGAATATCGACGGGGCGGGGTCCTTTGGGTGGCTGCACAGGGCGGCAGGTACCGGGATAGATGATGCCATCGGGACCATTGAGCGGCGCCCCTTCCTGAGGCGCGCTTGATGCGGCTGCGATATCAGCACGCGAACAGGTACAAGGATAGAGCAGGCCGCGGCCCCAGAGCGCATCGAGGGCGTGATCATACAACGCGAGCCTGTCCGATTGCCGCATGACCGGCGTTTCCCATTTCAGACCCAACCAAACCAGATCCTCGTATATCTGTGCTTCCCATTTCGGGCTTGCCCGGGTGCTGTCGATATCTTCGATGCGCAGCAAAAATCGCCCGGCGTTTGCCTGGGCCATTTTATAGGCAATGATTGCTGAATAGGCATGGCCAAGGTGCAGCGGACCTGTGGGGGATGGCGCAAAGCGGGTCGTGAAGGTCAAGCTTTATCGACCACATAGACCGTTGACTGAATGTCGTTCTCGGGAAGATGGGGGCCGCGTTCAGCGAACAGAAGCCGCGCTGCTCCGCAATCGAGCCATTCGTTCAGGCGCCCATTGCTTTGCGGATCGGCAAGGGCATCATCATTGAAGGAAAAGACCAGCAGCCCACCCGATGGCGCCGCATGCAGCAAAAGATCGAGCGTTGACGGCGGTGCAGCACCCGGACCGATCACACCAACAGCACCGATGAGGGGATAATGCCCCTCGATGGTAGTCTCCGTTTCGACAAGTTTAAGCGTCCGGTAGACATTTCTGGCCTCGGATGTTGCGATCATTTCGCCGGAAGCGTCTATGCCGTCGATCTTGGTAAAGCCAGCTTGGGCGAATGCAAGCCCTGCGAGACCAGTCCTGCAGCCGAAATCAAGCAAGGGGAGGGACTTGTCGGGCGCATAGGCCGCAAGTGCGCGCGCGCAGCGCTCCGGAATTGCGGACTCAGCGCAAATAGGGTTCCCGTCCCAAGAAGCTGACCATTCATCATAGCGGCTTCCAGGTCCGGTGGCGTCACGGGAACTGAAGGCCATGTCTATCAACGTTTTGAACATGGCAGTAGTCTAGGCGTGTTCTCCGGTATGTCCAGCATTTAGCCAGCCATTCCAATCCGCCTTTGCGCGGTCGGTGTAGGCTTTGTACCGATCCTTGCGCCCGCGACGTCCGCTTTTCAGCCCGTCTACTGGAGGGAAGAGGCCGAAATTCACATTCATCGGCTGGAACGTCTTGGCCTCGGCTCCGCCTGAGATATGGGTGATCAATGCACCCGTTGCGGTGGTCGGCGGCGGTGTGTCGAGCACCATACCCTGAATTTCTGCAGCGGCCATACGCCCCGCGAGAAGGCCCATGGCAGCACTTTCCACATAACCCTCCACGCCTGTGATTTGGCCGGCGAAGCGTATATGTGGCTTGGATTTCAAACGCATCTGAGCGTCGAGCAATGTGGGCGAGTTGAGGAACGTGTTGCGATGGATCCCGCCAAGCCGTGCAAAGCTTGCGTTCTCCAGCCCCGGTATCCTTTTAAAAACATTGGTTTGAGCGCCGTACTTCATCTTGGTCTGGAAGCCTACGATATTGTAAAGTGTCCCAAGCTTGTTGTCGCGGCGCAGTTGCACCACCGCGTAGGGCTTTACATCCGGCTCATGTGGATTGGTCAGGCCCACGGGCTTCATCGGGCCAAAGCGCAGCGTCTCACGCCCGCGCTCCGCCATGACTTCAATCGGCAGGCAGCCATCGAAGTAGCCCGCTGTCTCGTTTTCGTGAAATTCTGTTTTTTCGGCCGCTCCCAGTGCGTCAATGAAAGCGTAATACTGGTCTCGATCCATCGGACAATTGAGGTAGGCGGTGCGCTCTTCCTCCGTCTCGCCCTTGTCATAGCGCGATTGCATCCACGCTTTACTCATGTCGATGCTGTCGTGGTAGACGATGGGGGCGATGGCATCGAAGAACGCAAGCGCTTCGGCACCGGTTTCAGCAGCGATCGCATTCCCCAACGCGCTGGATGTGAGCGGCCCGGTGGCGATGATCCAGTGACCATTCTCCGGCAACTCGGAAATCTCGCCATATTCTACGGAAATATTCGGGTGCGCCATCAGAGAACCGGTTACCGATTGCGCGAAGGGATCGCGGTCCACGGCCAGTGCGCCACCCGCAGGCAGGCGGTGTTTTTCGGCTGTTTGCATGATCAGGCCGTTCGCCGCGCGCATTTCCCAATGCAGCAAGCCAACGGCGTTTTGCTCGCTATCGTCTGACCTAAAGGAATTGGAGCAGACCATCTCGCCCAAAAGGCCGGTCTGGTGGGCAAAGGTTTCGACCTTCGGCCGCATTTCGTGAATGACGACGTGGATGCCAAGGTGAGCGGCCTGCCAGGCGGCCTCCGAGCCGGCCATGCCGCCGCCGATGATATGCAATTTGTTATCCATGCCCCGCAGATAATCCAGCGCGCTAGCCGGTGCAACAGCCCGCACGCGCGGAGCCTGCGTCAAAAGATCATGCGATAACGAGCAGGGGGCTTTCAGGGTGAATTTTGGGGTCGCCGCTGCGGGAATAAGGAGGATCAGATGAGAGTCTGACTGGAGGGACCTTCCGCCGACGGCGACCCAAAATTGGGCAGCACAACGTGCCATACCCATTTGTGCCTTAATCCTGCCTGAATTACCAGACGCATCTGGGCAACACTGCGGTGCTGTTTGAGCAACAATGGTTAATGGCACACCAAACCTCCCGGAAGCGCAGCGCGTCATAACCTAAGTGTCACAAAGGATTACCGGATCACGCAGGGGGTGCAACAGCGTTCAACGGCACGTTAGGTGTGGTGGAT
>JAGXHD010000067.1 GCA_024636395.1 Sulfitobacter sp. | reverse complement strand
GCGCTGGGGCGTGCGGGTGGCATCTGGGAGATGAAAAAAGTCGCCGCAATGGCAGAGGTCTATAACGCGCAGATCGCTCCGCATCTCTATGCAGGCCCTGTGGAGTGGGCTGCAAATATCCAACTGGCGGTGAGCATCCCCAATCTGCTCATGGCCGAGACGATCGAGACACCTTTCCACGATAATCTGATCAAGGGCAGCATCCGCGTCGAAGATGGATTTATCACGGCACCGACTGCCCGCGGTCTGGGCATCGAGGTGGACGAGGCGTTGGCCCGCGCCCATCCCTACATTGGCACAGGGCTGCATCTGGAGATGCAGGAAGACCCCTGTGATTACGTAAATGGCAATAATTTCGAGGGGGGCGCCCCGGCGCCGAAATAGGAACGACCTGCGGCACAGCAAAAAGCCCGCGCAATTTCTGCGCGGGCTTTTCTTATTCTACAGCGACTACGACCGTTTAATAAAACGCCTGAAGCCCGGTGATGGCGCGGCCCAGGATCAGCGCGTGGACATCGTGCGTCCCTTCATAGGTATTCACAGTCTCGAGGTTCATCATATGGCGGATCACCTGATAGTCGCCGGAGATGCCGTTGCCGCCGTGCATGTCACGGGCATGGCGGGCGATCTCGAGAGCCTTGCCGCAGTTGTTCCGCTTGACGATAGAGATCATCTCGGGAGCTGCATTCGCCTCATCCATCAAACGACCCACTTGGAGGGATGCCTGCATACCGAGTGAAATTTCGGTCATCATGTCAGCGAGCTTCTTCTGGAACAGCTGCGTCTGTGCCAGCGGCTTGTTGAACTGGTGACGGTCGAGGCCATACTGCCGCGCGGCGTGCATGCAGAACTCAGCCGAGCCCATTACACCCCAAGAAATGCCGTAGCGGGCACGGTTGAGACAGCCAAATGGACCTTTGAGGCCCTGTACGTTCGGCAGCAGCGCATCATCGCCCACCTCGACGTTGTCCATCACAATCTCGCCGGTGATGGAGGCACGCAGCGAAAGCTTGTTGCCGATTTTCGGCGCGCTCAGGCCCTTCATGCCCTTCTCGAGGATAAAGCCGCGGATCTTGCCGCCGTGCTCTTCCGACTTCGCCCAGACCACGAACACATCGGCGATGGGCGCATTGGAGATCCACATCTTCGAGCCGGTCAACTTGTACCCATTAGCGGTTTTCACCGCGCGGGTTTTCATGCCGGCAGGGTCGGAGCCTGCGTCGGGTTCCGTCAGGCCGAAGCAGCCGATGAACTCGCCTGAAGAGAGCTTGGGCAGATACTTCTTGCGCTGCGCCTCCGAGCCGTAGGCGTAGATCGGGTACATCACCAGCGAGGACTGAACGGACATCATTGATCGATAGCCGCTGTCCACACGCTCAACCTCGCGCGCCACCAGCCCGTAAGAGACGTACGAACCACCCAGCCCGCCGTATTCCTCAGGCACCGTGACGCCCAGCAGGCCCATATCGCCCATCTCGCGGAAGATGCCCGCATCGGTTTCTTCATTCGCAAAGGCATTGATCACGCGTGGCTGAAGCTTTTCCTGCGCGTAGGCGCGGGCGCTTTCCATGATCATGCGTTCGTCTTCGTGCAGCTGCTCGTTGAGACGAAGTGGATCGGACCATTCAAACTGTCCCAGATCGGGGGCGTCTTTTGCTTTGAGAATAGGGGCTTCGGCGTTCATGTCATAACCTTTCAGTTGGCGTTTTACGTCGCTTGGCGTCTTTATTGCACATTTACGCACAAAGTTCTAACAATGGTTGGTCCTCAACCTATGAGTTTAAGTCATACATGATAGCCCCCCGCCGCTACCTCCCCTCTGTTCCTGCCCTGCTTGCCTTCGAGGCTTGTGCGCGGCTGGGCAGCGCCACGCAGGCCGCGACAGAACTGTCGCTGACGCAATCAGCGATCAGCCGCCAGATCAAGGCGCTGGAAGGGCAACTGGGCGTGCAACTCATGGCGCGGCAGGGTCGCCGTCTCACACTCACGCAGGCAGGAACGGAATACGTGCGGGATGTGCGCGAGATATTGAGCCGGTTAGCGCAGGCCTCCGTCAACGCCGCCACACAAGCGCAGTCGGGCGTCCTCACGCTGGCGATTCTACCGGCCTTCGGGATGCATTGGCTGGCCCCGCGCCTGTCGGATTTCGCACAGGCCCACCGCGAAGTGACCGTGAACCTGTCGACGCGCCTGCACCCCTTCGCGCTGGGGCCAAGCCCGTTTGATGCCGCCATACACTTCGGCCACGAGGATTGGCCCGGCGTTCACTATCTGCCGCTGATGCCCGAGACGGTAGTGCCGGTCTGTGCACCCAGTCTGGCGGGCGCGCCTTTCGCCGTCCCCGCGGATCTGCTGCGCCACCCCCTGCTCCACCTCGAGACGCGGCCCCGCGCCTGGGCCCGTTGGTTCGAAGCAGTGGGCCATCCGGGCGAGCCACCGCACGGCATGATGTTCGACCAGTTCGCCACCATGGCGCAGGCGGCGGTCCACGGCCTCGGCATAGCACTGCTGCCCACCTTCGTCGCAGCGCCCTATCTCAAGAACGGCCAGCTTGTTCTGGCCTCCGACAAAACCACCGAAAGCATCGGTAGCTATTATCTGGTCTGGCCCGACGACCGCCCCACGCCGCCCGCACTTGAGGCATTTTGTGCATGGCTCAAAACGCAGACCGATAGCCCCTGACCATGCAAAATTTGGTTAATCCCAGCCTCTGCGCCTCACTTCCGCCACAATATATACCTACGACAGTCTTCTGTGACGGTGGGGGCCGACACGAAGGAGCATTGCCATGCTTAGCAAATATATTTTGCGCGCCGCTGCTACAGCTGCCGCGCTGACCTGTACGACAGGTTCTGCCTCTGCGGAGGAATTTCAAGTGATGATCATGGATCAGTCCTTCTTTCCCGAAGCCAGCTATGTCCAGCCGGGGGATACCGTCACGTTCGTCAACATGTCCGGCGCTTCGCGGGTCGTTCAGGCACGTAACAACATATGGGCCACGCCGGTT
The DNA here is from genome assembly GCA_024636395.1 of Sulfitobacter sp. Taxonomy (GTDB): domain Bacteria; phylum Pseudomonadota; class Alphaproteobacteria; order Rhodobacterales; family Rhodobacteraceae; genus JAGXHD01. Next base: position 13,216 of record JAGXHD010000067.1, on the reverse strand, counting down.
CTGGAAAACGGTGCAGAAGCTACGATCAATATCGTACAGGGGATGCCGAGTTCCTTTCTCTCCCGAATCCAGGGCAGCGGCGGCAACTCGAATGACGGGACGGGCGAAAGCGCCGATACCGATTCCGTAACATTCGATTTGTCCGAGACAGAGGGTCTCGAAAACGAGCCTGGAACGATCATGGGTATCCTGAACCTGAATGAGCCAACCAAGGCCACCGTAACCGACTAAGCCGGAGGCGGTCGCGTCTGCCAAAAAGGCTACAACGGCTCGATCAGCTTCGGTCCCGACGCGCGGTTTGAATTGACCGCACGACCGACACGGTGCCAACCAAGCACCTCATCTGCCGCCGCCCGCATCAGCGGTGCGGCGCCTTTGCCCCGTTCGCCCAGCCACAGCGCCCAGTCAGTCTGTTCGATAATCACAGGCATCCGGTGGTGTATCGCCTGCATCGGGCTATTGGCCGCAGTGGTCAAGGCCGCGACCGTGCGTAGATCCTCCCCGCTTTGGGGATCCCGCCACGTCTGCCAAAGGGCGGCAAAAGCCAGCGGCATGCCATCGCGGCGCGTGATGTACCACGGATCACGCCCGCCCTCCGCGTCCTTTGTCCATTCATAAAATCCGCTCGCCACGATCAACACACGCCGCGCCTGCACCGCGGACCGGAACGCGGGCTTTTCCAGCACCGTCTCGGCCCGCGCGTTGATCAGCAGCGGGCCATCGTTTGCGGTCTTGTACCACAGCGGGATCAGGCCCCAACGCATCGCCTCCATCGCACGGGGCCGCTCCGGGCCGCCGCTGATCACCGTAATCGTATCTGTCGGACAGATGTTATAGTTGGGCCCCTCTGGCAAGGTGTTGGCCGGTGCGGCCCCGAACACCTGCGCCATCGCCTCCGGCGGCAGGGTCAGGGCCATGCGTCCGCACATGGGCGCGCCTACTTAAGAGTGATCCGACCGTCCGTGTAGGGCGTGTAAGGCCCGTTTGCCGCCAGATACTCCGCCGTGACATCCGCCACATCCGGTCCGAAATCGTAAGCGTTGGCGGCTGTTTTGAACATACCGAAGCCGTCGCCGCCATTGCGCACGAAATTGTTCGACACAACGGTGTAGACCGTTTCCATCTCGACAGGCGCCCCACCAATCATCACGTCCGCGATACGTGCACCCGCGGGAGCCGCCGCATCCACGCTAAAGTTCATGCCAGCCACCTGAAGGAACCGCCCCGCACCCTCCTCCATCTGACTCACGCCGTTTTCCAGCGCCTCGACCAGTACCGCCCCCGTGACCTCGAATGTGGAAAGCGTGTTCTGGAACGGTAGCACGGTCAGCACCTCGCCCTTGGTCACCTCGCCCGCATCGATGGAGGCCCGGATGCCGCCGCTGTTCTGCAGCGCGACGCTCACGCCCTGATCCGCAACCCGCGCCAGCATCGCATCGGCGATCAGATTGCCCATTGAGCATTCCTGCGCCCGACAAACGGAGCGATCCCCCTCGAGAGCACCCGCCGCTTCGGCAACGACCGTATTACGAATCTCGTCCAGCGGTGCCGCGAGATCGCTGATCCGTGCTACGATTGCTTCATCCTCCGGCACCGACGCGTCGATCAGGATCGGCTCCCCCACCGCCTCGGTCACGTTGCCCGCCTCGTCGAACGTCACATTTAGCTCGCCCAGGTATTTGCCGTAAGCGTAGGCCTGCACGATCGCCGTATTGCCCACCATCGTGGGGTAAGGCCCCTCCGCGCGTTCGTCGGTGTTGCTCAGAAGTGTGTTGGAATGACCGCCCACGATCACATCCACGCCCGTCGTCCCCGCAGCCACGCGCTGGTCCACGGCATAGCTCGAATGGCTGAGCACAATGATCTTGTTCACCCCCTCCTCCGTCAGGCGGTCCACCTCCGCCTGCACGGCGGCGACCGGATCGGAAAAGCTGATGTTGTCGCCCGGTGAGGCCAACTCGTGCGTATCCTCGGGCGTGAGGCCGATAAGGCCGATCCGCTCGCCCCCGCGCTCGATCACGGTGGATTTGGCGAGAGTGTCTGCCAGCAGCGGCTCCGCGCTCACATCGGCGTTCGACATCAGTATCGGAAAGTCCACCGCTGCCATGAACGAGGCCAGCACTTCCGGCCCATCATCGAATTCGTGGTTGCCCAAGGTCATCGCATCATAGCCCAGCTTGTTCATCATCTCGGCGGCCATCTGGCCTTTGTAATAGGAATAGAACAGCGTGCCCTGGAACTGGTCCCCGCCGTCCACCAGGATGGAATTGTTACTGCGCGCGCGCGCGTCCTCAATCGCGTTCACCAGCCGGGCCGTACCCCCGAAACACTCGCCCGCCGTGTTGTCCTCGGCGGCGCAGGGGCCATCGTAGCCGTTGATGGGCTCGAACCGCGCGTGAAAGTCGTTGGTGTGCAAAATGGTGATCGTATAGTCGGCACTGGCTGTGCCCGCGGTCAGCGCAAAGGCTGCGGCGCTTAAAAGGAATCGTTTCATGACAAGGTTCCCCATCTGGATTGTTTGAAGGTATCGTGGCGCGTCGCCGTGAAGCTGTCAAAGAAGATGTACCACCTTGCTTTGCGTCAACCCCGCGGCCTGCCCAATCCATACGCAGGCCCGCTTGGCTCTTGACCGTCCCGCCGCGCGGAGGCATCACAGGGCCATGCTTATATACAAAATCCTCCGCACCGACGAATGGCACGCCCTGCGCAGCGATGGCGAAACAACAGGCGCGCCCATCGACGTGGCCGACGGCTATATCCACATCTCCACCGCCCAGCAGGTCGCAGAGACAGTCGGTAAACATTTCGCGGGCGCGGACGGATTGTTTCTCGTGGCGCTGGAAACGGACGCACTGGGCGAGGCTCTCGAGTGGGAAGTCTCGCGCGGAGACGCGCTGTTCCCGCACCTCTACCGCAAGCTCACCATGGCAGATGTGGTCTGGGCCCAGCCTCTCCCGCTGGTGGACGGTGAGCACCAGTTTCCTGCCGGCCTGGTGGAGGCATCCGAATGACCCAGTACCGTGACACTCAGCGCGCGCAATTCGAGATCTTCAAATCGCTCGACCGCAACACGCCTATCAATATGCTCAACCTCGTGCAGTTCTTCCAGCACGCGGAGTATCCTGCCGATCATTCGCTCGCAGCGAAAGGGCTGACCGGCGCGCAGGCCTACGCCCACTACGGCACAGCCAGCGGCCCGGTGCTGCGGCGCGTGGGTGGCGAGATCATCTGGCGCGGCGGCTTCGAGGTCTCCCTGATCGGCGCCGACGACGAGCGATGGGACACGATGTTCATCGCATACTATCCAACGGCAGGCGCCTTCCTCGCGATGGTCACGGACCCGGAATACAAATCAGCCGTGGTACACCGGCAGGCGGCGGTGATGAACTCCCGCCTCATCCGGACGGCACCGCTACCCTCCTCGGACATTTTCGCATGAATGCCCTGATCGAGGCGATAGGCCTGAGCGTCTTGCGCCACATCGATCCCGAAGCGGCGCACGGTCTGGCGATCCGCGCCCTGCGCGCGGGGCTGGCTCCGGCACCCGGCCCCGTAACCTCGCCCCGCCTGCGCACGACATTGGCAGGCATGGACCTGCCCAATCCCGTGGGCCTCGCTGCGGGCTTCGATAAAAACGCCACCGCCATCGCTCCGCTGAGTTCGGCAGGCTTCGGCTTTATCGAAGTGGGCGCCGCCACGCCCCTGCCCCAGCCCGGCAACGACAAGCCCCGCCTTTTCCGCCTGACCGAGGACCGCGCAGCGATCAACCGCTTCGGTTTCAACAATGACGGAATGGAGGCGATCTGTGCGCGCATCAAAGCCACGAAGCGCACCATTCCCGTGGGTCTCAATCTGGGCGCCAACAAGACCAGCTCAGACCGCGCGGCGGATTTCGCCCGCGTGATGGAGGCAGCAGCAGGTCACGTGGATTTCGCGACAGTCAACGTCTCTTCCCCCAATACCGAGAAGCTGCGGGATCTTCAGGGAAAAGCCGCGCTTGCGGGCTTGCTGGAGGGCGTGATGGCGGTGCGCGGCGACACGCCCGTGATGCTCAAGATTGCGCCCGATCTGACGGAGGCCGAGATTGCCGATGTAGCTGAAGTGGCCACGGATGCAGGCGTCGCGGCGATTATCGCCACCAATACCACCCTGTCGCGCGAGGGGCTGCACTCGTATCTCAAGCGCGAAGCGGGCGGCCTGTCCGGCGCCCCGTTGTTCGAAAAATCCACCCGCGTGCTCGCCCGCCTATCGACTCTCACGGATGTGCCAATCATCGGCGTAGGCGGCGTCGGCGATGCCGATCAGGCATACGCCAAGATCTGCGCGGGCGCGTCGGCCGTCCAGCTCTATACCGCGCTGGTGTTCGGCGGCCTGTCGCTGGTCGCACAGATTGCGCGTGGCATCGACGCGCACCTGATCCGCGATGGATTTGACACGCTCCGCGATGCCGTTGGATCGCGCCGCGCCGATTGGCTCTAGCCCGCCGCCCGCTCCAGCGCGGGATAGCGTGCGCCCAGCGTTGCCGCGCGCACGACGAACGAGATCAGCATCGCGAGCCACAGCCCGTGATTGCCCAGCGCAGGCTCAAGCGCGAGAACGCACAGAGCATAAACCCCGAACGAGACAGCCATCATGTTGCGCATGTCACGGCTTCGGGTCGCACCGATGAAAATCCCGTCGAGCATGAACGCCGCGCAGGCAAGCACCGGCACCACAACCACATACACGAGATAAATCCGCGCCTGCGTGCGCACTGGTTCCGACGTGGTCATTGCGTCCACGATCCAGCCGCCGAAGAGCGCAAAACCCAGCGCCATAAGACCCGCCGCTGCCATGCCCCAGCCGCCCGTCAGCAGCGCCGCACGGCGCACACGCGCCGGATCGCGTCCGCCAAACGCCTTACCCACCAGTGCCTCGGCAGAGAACGCGAAACCGTCGAGCGCGTAGCTTGAAATCATCAGGAATTGCAGCAAGACCTGATTTGTCGCCAGCGTCACGTCGCCCTGCCCTGCGCCCAGAAACATGAAGCTCACGAAAATGGCCTGGAGCATCAGCGAGCGGATCAGGATATCGGTGTTCACCGCCATCATCCGCACCCAGCGCGCTGCGTCGAAAACACTGTCCCACGCCCGCCACGCCGTTCCGGCAAAGGCCACCCGGCAAAACCACAACCCGAGCGCAAACCCACTCCACTCCGCGATGGCTGTGGCGAACGCCACCCCCTGTACGCCCCACCCCAGCCCGATCACGAACCAAAGGTCGAGCCCGATGTTGAGCCCGTTCATCCACAGCTGGAGCACCAGCACCGCGCGCGTACGTTCCTGCGCGATAAGCCAGCCTGTGATCCCGTAAAGGGCGATCGCCGCTGGCGCCGACCAGATGCGCAGGGCCATATATTGCCGCGCAAGCCCCTCGACCTCCGCGCTCGCGGGAGACACTTTGAACGCAGCCCAGAACAGCGCCCCTTGCAGCGCGATGATCGTCACGCCTGCGCCGACGCCAATCATCAGCGCGCGGGTGAGCAGGGCTGCGACCTCGGCCTCGTCGCCTTGTCCGTCCGCCTGCGCGGTCAGGCCCACCGTCCCCATCCGCAGAAATCCGAACACCCAGTAGAACGCCGACAGAATGACCGCCCCGATCCCGACCGCGCCAATGGGCGCCGCCAGCCCCATCTGCCCCACAACGCCGGTATCGACGGCGCCCAGGATCGGAACGGTTGCATTCGACAGCATCACGGGGATCGCGATATTGAGTACGCGGCGGTGCGTCAGCCGCCCCACGGCAACCTCAACCACGCGGTGCCGGCATCACGAAATGCCCCATCGCCTGGGCATAGAGCCGCTCGCGGTTGTCCTGCCACGCCTCCACCTGCACGGAGGCGTAGCGGCGCCCGGCCCGCGTGATCCGTGCCCGCGCATAGGCATCGCGCGGCAAGCCGGTGCGCAAATAGTCCACCGTGAAATCAACCGTCTTGGGCAGGCGCGGCAGATCACTCGGCGCACGATCCTCCAGATCAAGCTTGCCCGCTTCCATATCCTCCCATAGATGCGCCCAATTCAGGGTTATCACAGCTGTGATCTCCAGAAATGCCGCCGTGGCTCCCCCATGCAGCGCGGGCAACAACGGGTTGCCGATCAATTCATGCTTGAAGGGCATGATTCCAGTCAACTCGTCGCCCCGGCGCTCGAATTCGATGCCCAGAAATCGGATATAGGGCACGGCTCCCGCAAGCGCGCGCAAGGCGGAATCGCGGCGCTGTTTGATCACCTGCACGGGCTCGGGCGGTTCGCGTTTGGTCATTTCCCACCCTCCACCGTAAAGGCGCCCGTCGCGCTCGCCACCGGATTGCCGGTATCCTCGTCGAGCGCTTCGGCCCGCACGAACGCGACCGAGCGCGTAACGTGATAACAGGTCGCGCGCGCCGTGACCGTCTGGCCCGGTGTAGCCGCGCGCATGTAGTCAATCCGCAGATCGATCGTGGCTGTGCCCCCGCCGACTGCCGGATGGCACATCACCGCAGCGCCGCAGCAAGTGTCCATGAGCGCCGAGACGGCCCCGCCGTGGATCACCCCCGTCACCGGATCCCCGACCAGTTCGGCCTTGTAGGGCATGCTGATCACAGCCACACCATCCGCCATTTCCTGCGGCTCCATCCCCAGCATTACCGAGTGGGGCAGCGCCTCGATGAACTGGCGCGCCAGCTTTGTTTTGTCGGCCATCTGCCCTCCTGACGGGCACAAATAATTGGAAGCGCCCTCGGACCCTTACAGCCCAAGGCTAGATAAAGGGCAAGAGGGGGCGTTGCACATCGCGCCCGGTGGTTTTAGCGTGAGCCTCCGGAGGATTACCAAGACATGAGCGATGATACCCGCCTTACTTTCAAGGAAATGTGTGCGAAATTCGACGTAACCCCGCGCACTTTACGATATTATGAGTATATCGAGTTGCTTTCGCCCGACCGCGAAGGCCGCACACGCTACTATGGCGCGCGCGAGCGGGCCCGGATGGAGCTGATCCTGCGCGGCCGCAGCTTCGGCTTCGCACTCGAGGACATCCGCCAATGGCTCCTGATCTATGAAAACGAGGGCACTGAGGCGCAGATGCACGCCTGGGTGGTCATGGCAAACGGCCAGATCGAAGAGCTTTCGGAAAAGCGCAAGCAACTCGAAGACGCCCTGAGCGAGCTCACACGGCTGCGTGACGTTACCTTGGAAACGCTCGGCGATAAATCCTGAGGCTTAGGAGTGGCGCTGTTGCGCCTGCAGCGCTTCGGCGGCCGCCTCGATTGCGCAGACCAGAGCCAGTAGATCCTGCACCTTATGGGCGGGTACCTCCTCGGCCACTTCGAAAGCGACAGTTTCGACGATTTTGGCAGCAATTCCCAGATAGCCCTGCACGGATTCGCCCTGCCAATCCGCCAGCGGGTCCATGCTGATACCCAAGCCTATCATGAAGAGCCTCCTGCTGTCCGTGCTGCAATACCGATTCTGTCGCCTTGCACCAGATCAATGCACTGCCGAACATCTGTCTCGATTCTTACGGTAAACCAGACATCATAGATATAGCTACTTTTTGTCGGCTACGGCAGAAATCCGCCTTTAATTGGCTGCGAAACCCCGCAAAAACCATGTTCACTAAAAGTTGACGCAACGTGATGTCACGGAAGCCTTAAAAGTGACGTGACGTACCACTACGTAAGGCATCGAAGGGGCAGTAGATGTCTGAAACAGCCGTTGGGGCAGATACCCGATGGCATACGGATTGCGAGAGTATCATGAGTACAGAGACAATGACGATACGCGAGATGTGTGACACATTCGATGTCACCCCGCGTACATTGCGTTTTTACGAAGCCAAGGAGCTGCTGTTTCCACAGCGGATCGGCCAGAAGCGCCTGTTCACCAAACGCGACCGCGCCCGGCTCAAGCTGATCCTGCGCGGCAAGCGCTTCGGCTTTTCGCTCGAGGAGATCCGCCAGTTGCTGGATCTCTACTACAAGGGCGATGGCCAGCAATTGCAGATCGAGGAATCCTACAAGCTGGCGAGCAAGCGGCTTGAGGATCTCGAGGCACAGCGCGCCGAACTCGACAGTGCGATTACCGATTTGCGAGATCAGCTGAAGTGGGCGGAAAAGGTGATGGCATCGCTCATCCAGCCCCGGATCGCGAGCTGAGCCGCTACACCATTCATCTATTTCAGGGAGAAACCAAATGCCGACATACACAGCGCCGACCAAAGACATGCAATTCGTTCTGCACGATGTCTTGAAGATCAGTCAGGCGAAAACACCCGGCTACTCCGATCTGGAGCCTGACTTCACCGGCGCGATCCTCGAAGAAGCAGCCAAGCTCACGATGGAAGTACTCGCCCCGCTCAACGTGACCGGGGACAAGGAAGGCTGCCGCCTTGAAAATGGTGTCGTCTACACGCCCAAAGGGTTCAAGGAAGCCTTCGAGAAGGTCAAGGCAGGCGGCTGGCCCGGTTTGGACATGCCCGAGCAATACGGCGGCCAGAACATGCCGTCGGTCATCGGCTCGGCCGTGGGAGCGATGTTTAGCTCCGCCAACATGGCCTTCACGATGTATCAGGGTCTGACGCACGGTGCTGCCTCCGCAATTCTTGCGCATGGCACGGACGCGCAAAAGGACAAATGGCTCCCCAAGATGGTCAGCTGCGACTGGACCGGCACCATGAACCTGACGGAACCGCATTGCGGTACCGATCTGGGCCTGATGCGCACCAAGGCAGTACCACAGGCGGACGGCTCATACAAAATTACCGGCCAGAAGATCTTCATCTCGTCCGGCGAGCATGACATGGCGGAAAACATCATCCATCTGGTGCTGGCGAAAATCGAGGGTGGGCCCGCGGGTATCAAGGGCGTTTCGCTCTTCATCGTCCCGAAGGTCAACGTGAACGACGATGGCACGCTCGGCGCGCGCAATGGCGCGGCAGTCGGCTCCATCGAGGACAAGATGGGCATCCACGGCAACTCCACCTGCGTGATGAACTACGACGACGCCACGGGATATCTGCTGGGCGAGGAGCACAAGGGCATGCGCGCAATGTTTACCATGATGAACGAGGCCCGTCTGGGCGTCGGGATGCAGGGTCTTTCGCAAGCTCAGGTAGCCTATGAAAATGCGCTGGCCTATGCTCACGACCGTCTTCAGGGCCGCGCGGTAACAGGAGCTGAGGCACCCGAAAAAGCTGCCGATCCGCTGATCGTGCATCCTGACATCCGCCGCTCACTCATGGATCAGAAAAGCTTCGCCGAGGGCGCACGCGCCTTCATCCTCTGGGGTGCGACAATGATAGACGCGGCCCACCGCTCCGACGACAAAGACGCGGACGGTCTGGTGTCCCTGCTCACCCCGGTGATCAAAGGCTTCCTCACCGATGTCGGCTATGACATGACCGTGAAGGCCCAGCAGATCTACGGCGGCCACGGCTATATCGAGGAATGGGGCATGTCTCAGTTCACCCGTGATGCCCGGATCGCGATGATCTACGAGGGCGCCAACGGCGTGCAGGCGCTGGATCTGGTGGGCCGCAAGCTGGCGCAGGACGGCGGCAAGCATGTCATGGCCTTCTTTGATCTGGTCAAAGGCTTCTGCAAGGACAATGCAGGCCAAGACGCAGCCTTCGACAAAGAGTTCATCGAGCCACTGAAGGCCGCAAGCAAGGATCTGCAAGCTGCGGGCATGTATTTCATGCAAAACGGGATGAAGAACCCCAACAACGCGCTGGCAGGCTCGAACGACTTCATGCACATGTTCGGCCATGTCTGCCTCGGACTGATGTGGGCCATGATGGGCAAAGCAGCGCGCGACGCTCTGGCCGCTGGCACCTCCGACGTCACGTTCTACGAGACAAAGCTTGCCACCGGACGCTACTATATGGCACGCCAACTGCCAGCCACAGCGCTGCACCTGGCACGTATCCAATCGGGTGCCGATACGGTGATGGCGCTCGACGCAGCGAACTTCTAAGCTGGAGCGCGCGGGGCATAACTCCTCGCGCGTGCCACACCCGGAGAGACATGTGCCAAAACGCTTTCGCCTGACCCGCCGCTTCCCCGTCGCCATGACGGAGGACGGATACCGTCGCCTCAAGAGGTTCAGCGCGGAGTCCGGGCTCGATGAAGGCGAAGCGCTGTCCTTTCTGTTCGAGAACTTCTCTTCGGTGATGAACGAGGAAAACTTGACCGCCCGCCTGAGGCTGTTCAATTCCGATCTGGAGAGCCGCAAGAAATAGGCTGCCCCCGAACGCGCGTTCTCACGTACCGCGCCGTAAGACGACAGGAGATGACTCGATGATCCGCCCCCTGCACCTCGCAATCGCCCTGCTGCTCGCCGCTTGTACCACAGCGGCCTACACGGTGCCCCCGGCTGACCGCGCTGCGATCGCTTCCCGCATCGCCGGTTTCGAGCGTGCCTTCGTGAGCAACGACACGGCAGAGATAGTAAATGTCGTGCCACCGCGCATCATCTCGGCCATCGCAAGCGAGAGCGGTGTACCAGAAGTGCTGCTGCGTGAGGAAATGGCGAAACTCACCCGCGAGGCGACCCGCGATGTAGAAGTGATCTCCTTCGGCATGTCGCTCGACACAGCACAATTCCTGACCACCCCGACGGGCCGCCCCTACGGCCTCATTCCAACACAAACGGTCGTGAAGACAGACGCAGGGCGCACAGTGCAATCCGACACACTCACACTCACCCTAGAGGATGTTGGCATCTGGTATCTGGTCCGCATCGACGAGGCCCGCCAGACCCAACTGCTGCGCGAGATCTATCCTGATTTCCGGGATGTCAGCTTTCCCAAAGGTACATCGAAGGTGGTCGGATGAAGGATACAGTGCCAGCGCGTTCCGGCTGGATGACCGACGAGCATGTGATGCTCGCGGACCTCACGGCGGATTTCATAAATTCCGAATGGTCCCCCCGCTTCGCCAAATGGCGTGAGCAGTCTGAAATGGACCGCAGCACCTGGAACGAGGCAGCACACCTGGGCCTTTTGTGCCCCTCCATTCCTGAGGAATACGGGGGCGCAGGCGGCGATTTCGGCCATGAGGCCGCGATCCTGATCGAGAGCGCGCGCGCCAATCTGGCCAGCTGGGGTGCGGGCATCCATTCGGGCATCGTAGCGCATTACATTCTGCACTACGGCACCGAGGAGCAAAAGCACCGCTGGCTGCCCAAGATGATCTCCGGGGAAATGGTGGGCGCACTGGCCATGACCGAGCCTTCGACCGGATCGGATGTGCAGGCAATCAAGACGAAGGCCATCCGCGACGGCAATGCCTATCGGCTGTCAGGTCAAAAAACGTTCATTACCAATGGCCACACGCCGGTTTGATCATCGTCGCCGCCAAAACCGATCCATCGCTCGGCTCCAAAGGCGTGAGCCTAGTCGTGGTCGAGACCGAAGGCGCCACCGGTTTTCAGCGCGGCCGCAACCTCCCCAAAATCGGCAAGCACGCCTCCGACACGTCCGAGCTTTTCTTCGACAACGTCGAAATTCCACCCGAAAACATCCTCGGCGGCGAAGAGGGCAAGGGTTTTTACCAGATGATGCAGCAGCTGCCGCAGGAACGCCTGATCATCGCCTGCGAGGCAGTGGGCGCAATGGAAGGCGCTGTGACACGCACCATTGAATACTGCCAGACCCGGGAAGCCTTCGGCGGCCCGCTCACCCAATTCCAGAACACGCGCTTCAAGCTGGCCGAGTGCAAAACCAAAACGACCGTTGCACGCGCCTTCCTCGATCAATGCATCGCGGAACACCTGCGCGGAGAGCTGACCGCAGACCGCGCCGCCATGGCCAAATACTGGCTTACCGACACCCAGGGAGAAGTGCTCGACGAGTGCCTGCAACTGCATGGCGGCTACGGCTTCATGCAGGAGTATGCAATTGGCGAAATGTGGACGGATGCGCGGGTACAGCGCATTTACGGCGGAACCAACGAGATCATGAAGGAGCTGATCGCGCGCAATCTCTAACGGTATGCGCAGGCGGGAATCGCAGGTTTGAGCTTAAAGGCCAAATGAAGCCTGACCTGCTTGCTGCGGCCAGCTTTCGGGCACTCCCTCCGCCTTAATTTGGCAAAAAACTCATGCGGGCTTTCCCGCACCCGACATAACAAACAGGAATCGATCCATGACCATCAAACTTTACTGCTTCGGCGAAAGCGGCAACTCCTACAAGGCAGCACTCGCACTGGAACTCTCCGGTCTGGCGTGGGAGCCGGTCAAGGTTGATTTCTTCGGCGGCGAAACGCGCGCACCAGACTACCGAAGTCAAATCAACGCGTTGGGTGAAGCACCGGTGATGATAGACGGCGATCTCAAACTCACCCAGTCCGGCGTTATTCAGGATTATGTTTCAGAAAAATCCGGTAAGTTCGGCGGCAAGAATGCAAGCGAACGACGCGAAATCCTGCGCTGGGTGCTGTGGGACAACCATAAACTGAGCTCGATGGCGGGCATGACGCGGTTCTTGATGAACTTCATGCCGCCCGAAAAGCAGCCCAAGGAGGTCATCGCCTTCAATCAGGGCCGCTTATCTGCCGCCTACGCCCTGCTCGACAGCCATCTGGCGAACCGTGACTGGATCGTCGGCGACGGGATCACAAATGCCGATCTGAGCTGCTGCGGGTATCTCTATTACCCCGAGCCATTCGGCTTCGACCGCGCGGCCCATCCCAACATCGACGCGTGGCTCACACGCCTGTCGGGCACGGCGGGCTGGAAAGCCCCCTATGATCTAATGCCCGGCTCTCCTGCAGACCGCGCTTGAATTTGAATAAAGGCCTACCAGGCCAAAGAAGGAGATGACCATGACCGAAGCCTACATTTACGACGCTTTGCGCACCCCGCGGGGCAAAGGCCGCAGCGATGGCGCCCTGCACGAGCTGACCTCGCTGCGCCTGTCGGCCCTCACGCTGAATGCACTCAAAGAGCGTAACAACCTTGAAGGCCACGCTGTCGAGGATGTGATCTGGGGGAACGTGACACAGGTGATGGAGCAAGGGGGCTGCCTCGCGCGCTCCGCCGTCCTCGCCTCGGATCTGGACGAGCGGATCCCCGGCCTTGCAATCAACCGCTTTTGCGCTTCCGGCATGGAGGCCGTCAATCTGGCCGCAAACCAGGTGCGCGGTGGGGCCGGGATGGCCTATATCGCGGGTGGCGTAGAGATGATGGGCCGGGTGCCG
>JAGXHD010000066.1 GCA_024636395.1 Sulfitobacter sp. | reverse complement strand
GGCGGGCGGATCGGGCGCAACTTCGCTCCCGAGCGCCAACAGGAATCCATCAGTCTTTTCGGGGCTTTGGCAGGCCACGTGAAAGCAAAGCTTGAAGCAGGCCCCGTGCTCATCGCCAGTTATTCCGAGGGCGCGCGCGAGCGGCTCACGGGGCTGATCGAGGAGGAGGGCCTGTCGGAGGCGATCCCCGTGCGCGACGCCACCCGCATCGGCAAGCGCGGCCTACATCTGGCGGTTTGGGCCCTTGAGCATGGCTTCGAGGGGCCGATGCCGGGCGACAAGGAGCGCCACCTGACTGTGATCTCCGAGCAGGATGTACTTGGAGATCGATTGATCCGGCGGCCCAAGCGCAAGCGCCGGGCGGAAAACTTCCTCAGCGAGGTCCAAAGTCTCACACCCGGGGATCTGGTCGTGCACGTGGATCACGGTATCGGCCGCTATCTGGGTATGGAGGTCATCACCGCGCTGGGCGCGGCGCATGAGTGTCTGGTGCTGGAGTATGCCGAGCAATCCAAGCTCTATCTCCCCGTTGAAAACATTGAACTTCTGAGCCGTTATGGCCATGAAGAAGGCTTGCTCGACAAGCTCGGTGGCGGCGCGTGGCAGTCGAAGAAGGCCAAGCTCAAGGAACGCATCCGCGAGATGGCCGACAAGCTCATCCGGATCGCCGCCGAGCGCGCGCTGCGCCGCGCGCCTGTGCTGGAGCCGCCGCCGGGCATGTGGGACGCGTTTTCCGCGCGCTTTCCCTATCAGGAGACCGATGACCAGCTGAGCGCTATCGGCGATGTGATCGACGATCTTACCTCCGGCAATCCGATGGACCGGCTTGTGGTCGGTGATGTAGGCTTTGGCAAAACCGAAGTGGCGATGCGCGCGGCCTTTGTCGCAGCCATGGCCGGCGTGCAGGTCGCGGTGATCGCGCCGACGACCCTGCTGGCCCGCCAGCATTACAAAAGCTTCGCCGAGCGGTTTCGCGGCTTTCCCATCGAAGTGCGGCAACTCAGCCGTTTCGTCAGCGCCAAAGATGCTGCCGCGACCCGCGAGGGGATCACGAAAGGCACCGTCGATATCGTCATCGGGACGCATGCGTTGCTGGCGAAATCCATCAAGTTCAACGCATTGGGCCTGCTGGTCATCGACGAGGAGCAGCATTTCGGTGTGGGTCACAAAGAGCGGCTCAAAGCGATGCGTACGGACGTGCATGTGCTGACACTTAGCGCAACGCCGATCCCGCGCACTCTCCAGCTCAGCCTGACCGGCGTGCGTGATCTGAGCATCATCGGCACGCCGCCTGTGGACCGCCTGAGCATCCGCACCTATGTGTCCGAATTCGATACCGTTACCCTGCGTGAGGCACTGCTGCGCGAGCATTACCGGGGAGGCCAGTCGTTCTACGTGGTGCCGCGCGTTTCCGATCTGCCGGAGATTGAGGCGTTTCTAAAGGATCAGCTGCCCGAGCTCAGCTATGTCGTGGCCCACGGCCAGATGGCGGCGGGCGAGCTCGATGACCGCATGAATGCCTTTTACGACGGCAGTTACGATGTTCTGCTGGCCACCACGATCGTGGAATCAGGGCTCGACATCCCCACGGCCAACACAATGATCATCCACCGCGCCGATATGTTCGGGCTTGCACAGCTCTACCAGATCAGGGGTCGCGTGGGCCGCTCCAAGACCCGCGCCTACGCCTATCTCACGACCAAACCACGCGCCAAGCTGACCACTCTGGCAGAAAAGCGGCTACGCGTGATCGGCTCTCTGGACACTTTGGGCGCAGGTTTCACGCTCGCCTCGCAGGATCTCGACATTCGTGGGGCGGGTAATCTTCTGGGCGAGGAGCAATCAGGCCAGATGCGCGATGTGGGCTTCGAGCTTTACCAGTCGATGCTGGAGGACGCGATTGCGCGGATCCGGTCGGGCGAGCTGGAGGGTGTCATCGACAACGACGGCCAATGGGCGCCGCAGATCAATCTGGGCGTGCCTGTCTTGATCCCGGAGGCCTACGTGCCCGATCTCGACGTACGCCTCGGCCTCTATCGCCGCCTGTCGGAACTGACCAAGAAGGTAGAGCTCGAAGGCTTTGCCGCCGAATTGATCGACAGATTCGGCACGCTGCCCAAGGAAGTGAACACCCTGATGTTGGTTGTGCGGATCAAGGCGATGTGCAAGCGCGCCGGGATCTCTAAACTCGACGGCGGACCAAAAGGGGCCACGGTCCAGTTTCACAACGATAAATTCGCATCTCCCGAAGGACTGGTACAGTTCATCAATGATCAGCGTGGATTGGCGAAGGTCAAAGATAACAAGATCGTCGTACGCCGCGATTGGGCCACCGATACCGACAAGATCAAAGGTGCGTTCGCCATTGCACGCGATTTGGCCGAGCATGTGGTGGCGAAAGAGAAGGCGCTTAAGAAGGCGAAAGCCTAGAGCACTTCGGATCGATTGGTGTAGCGCTCCATCCAAAGCATGCAAAAGAACCCAGCACTGGCTAGCACCAGCACGGAGGTGATCAGTATGGTGTAATGGCCGTTAAACATCGTGCCGATGGGCCCAGAGATCGCGACCGCACCCACCGTGGATATCGCGCCGATCACCGAGGATGCCATACCTGCGATGTGGCCCATATGCTCCATCGCCAGCGCGTTGAGGTTGCCAAAACTCAGGCCAGTCTGAAAGAAGATACAGGTGAGCCAGAACACAAAGAAATAAAAGCCGAACGGCCCGCTGCCCAGATCAAATAGTAAGAATGTACTCGACAGGACGATCTGTACCGCCAGCGCTGTCGTCACGAGGCGCCACATGCCGAAACGCACCACCAGAAGTGCATTGAGCAGGCTTGCACTGCCTGCGGCGATGGCAATGAAGAAAAACCAGAAAGGGAATTCATCCGCCCGGCCATAGACCGTATCGAATAGCGGTTGCACCAGCATGATCGTCAGAAAGAGCATGGCCGACACGAACATGATCGCAAGGATCGACAGCCGCGAGACGGGGTGGCGGATGACTTCGGCCACAGCATACCCCATAAGCCGCAGACGCAGCGGCCTGCGATTTTCCGGCGCGAGCGTTTCGGGCAGGCGCAGCATCATCCAGATCGAATAGGTCATAGCGAAGGCGATGAATGCGCCGAATATCCCCCGCCAGCCGGTGATACCTATAATGATCGACCCCATAAGCGGCGCTACAGCAGGAATCATTACGAAAATCATCATGATGACCGACAGGATCTTTGCCATCTGACGCCCGGCGAAGCGGTCGCGCACGATGGCATTCGCGACGATACGCGGGCCCGCGGCACCCAAACCCTGCAACACCCGCCCGACCAGGACCATCTCCAGAGACGGGCTGACCCACGCGATTGCCGCACCCGCGATGAAAACCCAGCTGAACACCAGAATGACCCGCTTGCGCCCGTAGGCATCTGACAGAGGGCCGGTGAAAAACGTGCCCACCCCCATGCCAAACAGAAATGTGCTTACGATGAGCGGCGCATCCGTGGGCCGATCCGGTGACAGCTCGGCACCGATCATCGGCAGGGCCGGCAACATCGCGTCGATCGAAAACGCAACCGCAGCGAGCATCATCGCAAGCAAAGCAACAAATTCGCCGCGACCCATCGCAAACGGTTGGGGGGTTAAAGACACTCGACGCTCCAGTACAAAAAGGCACCAGTCAAGCGATACCAAAACCTGACTAACCGCAGGTTGTAGTGCGCGCAATTGAAATCAGAGAAAATGAAAGCTTATCAGCGCACTGACGCAATTTTGAGCAGTGGCTCGGGTACGGCATGAAACGGACGGGGCGTACCGATAATCTGTGTGCGCGGGACGTAGACAACCTGGGTAAGATCCTCGAAGTGATCGAACTGACCTGTCCACTCATCGCCCATGGCGAAAACTGACACGTTGTAATTGATAATATCAGTGTATTTTTGGTCCCATTCCTGCTCGGCAATGACGCGGCTCACGAACCGGCAGCTCTCCAGCATGAGGCGGCGTTGGGCGTAGGAAGTGACTGCGGGCACCCCCATCTTCTCGTTATAGGCATCGGTGGAACACCCGACAATGAGTTCGCTGCCCATCATCGACAGGCGCTTGAGCAGATGTGCGTGGCCCTGGTGGAACAGATCGAAGGATCCGTAAGTCAGCACCACGCGCGACGATATCGACGTTATCATAAAAAACCTCTCTCAATTCACCAAACCCCGCGCAAGCGCGTCAAGAGCGGTCAGGCGGCCAACGGGCCGTATAAAATTGGAAAAGGACGCGCCCGAAAGCGCCATCTGCCTGTTCACTGCCTGCACATCCGCTCGAAGGTATTTTTTAGATGAGGCTTTTTGCCCCTTGTTGTAAATTCTAGGCGAGGGTCATGCTGCGGCCTAGTGTTTTCTGACCGCTGTTGGGATTAGCTGCGCTTTTGCAACAACCTGCTCAGGCTCCCATGACTTCTGCGATCACTTTTGCCCAAAGCTCCGGCGGCTGTGCGCCCGGCACTGCATGCTTTCCACCGACGATGAATGTCGGCACGGAGTTGATGCCCATGCTTCTGCTATGGGCATCTCGGTCACGGATTTCCTGCAGATCCGCATCGGTGGCTAGCAGACGCCCCACGACGGAAGCATCCATCTCGATACTGTCGGCAATATCGGTAAGCACTTCGACATCGCCTATATCACGGGTGTCGACGAAATAGGCCTTGAAAAGCGCAGAGACGGCAGCGGTCTGGCGCCCTTCAATTCCCGCCCAGTGGATCAGGCGGTGTGCGTTGAGTGTGTTGGGTGTCCGCTCCATGCCCTCGAAGTTGATCTTGAGCCCGGCTTGCTCTGCGTGCTCGACCACAGGCGCGTAGGCTTTGACCGCGCCCTCCTTTCCGCCAAATTTGCCTTCCAGATAGGCCCGCCGGTCCATCCCGGCCTCGGGCATGTCAGGATTGAGCTGGAACGGGTGCCATTCGATCACGAAAGGATGATCCGGGGCAGCGGCCAATGCGCGGTCCAGATGGGCCTTACCAATATAGCACCAGGGGCAGATCGGATCGGACATGATATCAAGCTTGACGGTATCGGTCATGGGTGTGCCTCGAAGTTTTGGCGCA
Organism: Sulfitobacter sp.; assembly: GCA_024636395.1. Lineage (GTDB taxonomy): Bacteria > Pseudomonadota > Alphaproteobacteria > Rhodobacterales > Rhodobacteraceae > JAGXHD01. Next base: position 349 of record JAGXHD010000066.1, on the reverse strand, counting down.
GCCGTGCGCGCAGGATCTTGCCATTTGCGCCCATGGGCAGGGCAGGCAGATGGATGTAAAGGCGCGGCTGTTTGTAGCGCGCCAGATTTCCCTCGGCATACAAGCGCAGCGCGGGCTCGTCCAGTGGGGCAGGTGCGGTATAGAAGGCGGCGATAACGGTGACACCCTCCTTGACCGTAACTTCGGCGGCGCCTACGGCAGTGATCCCGTCGTACCGGGCAAGGCAGGCCTCGACTTCCACGGGCGAGACGCGAAAACCACCCGCGTTCATCATGTCGTCATTGCGGCCCAGATAGGTAATCTGATGCGATACGTCCATCACACCTTGATCGCCGGTCAGGAACCACTC
>JAGXHD010000065.1 GCA_024636395.1 Sulfitobacter sp. | reverse complement strand
CCCCCGAACAGTTGCACCGCCTTGTCGATGACCTGCTGTGCGTGATCGGTCGAGAAGAGCTTGGCCATCGCCGCTTCGCGCGTGATGCGTGGCGCGCCGCTGTCCTTGGTCCAGGCGGCGCGGTAGATGAGCAGCGCACTTGCATCCACATCCAGCGCCATGTCGGCGATGTGGCCCTGCACCATCTGCAAATCAAAGAGCGGCGCGCCTTGCACCTTGCGCGTCGTGACCCGCTCCAGTGCTTCATCCAAAGCACGGCGGGCAAATCCCAGGCCCGCCGCCGCGACGGTAGAGCGGAACACGTCGAGCACCGACATCGCGATCTTGAAGCCCTGCCCGCTCTCGCCCAGCATTGCAGAGGCGGGGATCCGGCAATCGGTAAACCGCAGCGTCGCCAAAGGATGGGGTGCGATGACGTGCAACCGTTCCGTCACTTCGAACCCGGGCAGACCATCCGGCACGACAAAAGCCGACAGCCCGCGCGCACCTGGCGCATCGCCGGTGCGTGCAAAGAGTGTGTAGACATCGGCGATGCCGCCGTTGGAGATCCAGGTCTTTTCGCCATTCAGCACAAAGTCGTTGCCGTCGCGCGTGGCGGTCAGCGTCGAATTGGCAACGTCGGATCCCGATTGCGGCTCCGTCAGCGCGAAAGCGGAGATCGCCGTGCCGGCCCGGGTGAGCGGAAGCCATTCTTCACGCTGAGCCTGCGTGCCGAACAGCGAAATCGCGCCGGTGCCAAGCCCCTGCATCGCAAAGGCGAAATCGGCCAGCCCGTCGTGACGTGCCAAAATCTCACGGGTCAGACACAGGGTACGCACATCAAGCGGTGCCCCATCCGGCGCGGCGGACGGCATCAGCCAGCCTGCGTCGCCCATGCTGCGCACCAGATCGCGGCAAGCCTGATCGTTGTCGCTGTGATCGACGGCGGCCAGCACGGGTGCTGCCCAATTGTCGAGATCCCGCGCGTGGGCGCGGTGGCGCTCTTCGAAAAACGGCCAGTTCAGAAATGTCTTATCCGCCACAGCACAGCCTTCCCTTCATTTTTACCTGTAAACCCGATCCGCGCTCAATTCCCCTCGAACACCGGCTTTTGCTTGGCCACGAAGGCGTTGTAGGCGCGCTCGAAATCGGCGGTTTTCATGCAGATCGCCTGCGCCTGCGCTTCCGCCTCGATGGCCTGCTCGATCGACATCGACCATTCCTGCGCCAGCATCGTCTTGGTCATCATATTGCCAAAGTTCGGCCCCGCCGCGATCCGCTCCGCCATCTCGCGCGCCGCCGCGTCCAGCTCAGCGGCTGGCACCAGCTTGTTGTGAAACCCCCAGGCGTGGCCTTCCTCGGCGCTCATGGAGCGGCCCGTGTACAAAAGCTCTGCCGTGCGACCCTGCCCGATGATGCGCGGCAGGATCGCACAGGCGCCCATATCGCAGCCGGCCAGCCCGACGCGCGTAAACAGAAATGCAGTCTTGGCTTCCGGCGTGGCGATGCGCAGATCGGAGGCCATGGCAATGATCGCACCGGCGCCTACGCAGATGCCGTCGATGGCTGCGATCATCGGTTTGCCGCAGTTGATGATCGCCTTGACCAGATCACCGGTCATGCGCGTGAAGGTCAGTAGCTCTTTCATGCTCATTTTCGTGAGCGGTCCGATGATGTCGTGCACGTCCCCGCCGGAACTGAAATTGCCACCATTCGAGGCAAAGATCACCGCGTCGATATCGTCGTTGTAGTGCAGCTCCCGAAACCAGTCGCGCAGCTCCGCGTAGCTTTGAAACGTCAGCGGGTTCTTACGCTCGGGCCGGTCAAGCGCGACGGTGGCAATCCGGTTTTCGATGTCGAGTTTGAAATGCTGGGGGGTGTCAGACATGGTGGCTCTCCGTTTCATTCATTCTTATCCGCGTCAGCAGGTCGAGGACGACCGCGCACTCTTGCGCATCCAGCCCGCCCAACAGCTCGGCAACCCAAACCTCGTGCACTTCGGCCTGCCGCTCGAATTCCTGACGTCCCGCAGGTGTGAGGCGCGCGCGCGCTGCGCGGCGGTCGCCGGGAACGGGTACGCGCAGGATAAAACCATCGTCACACAGCCGGTCGACGATGCCTGTCACATTACCGTTCGACACCATCAACATGCTGCTCAGCGCGCTCATGATCAGCCCATCGGGATGGCGGTAAAGCGCGCTCATCACGTCGAAACGCGGCAGGGTGGTGCCGAATTCAGTGCGCATCCGGCCCCGCAATTCAGCCTCGATGCCGCGGTTGATCTTCAGCAGGTTGAGCCAGACGCGCAGCCGCTGCTTGGAGGGCTCCTGCCCGGTCCGCTCGGTTACATCCTTCATATCTCGCCCCCCGATACCGACAGCGCGTGGCCGTTCACCATCGACGCCTCGTGCGATGCCAAGAACCGTACCGCTGCTGTCACTTCATCTACGTCGATCATGCGGCGCATCGGATTGCCGCCAACGACCATCCGCTCGGCCTTGTCGCGCGGCAGATCCAGCCGCTCCATCACGTTTGTCACCGCTGCCTGCCCCATGTCCGTGTCCACAAAACCGGGGCATACGGCATTACACGTGATCCCGTCGCGCGCCACCTCGATTGCCAGCGACCGGACGAGCCCCAGCACGCCGTGCTTGGCTGCGGCATAGGCCGCGATATTCGCACCGCCCTTTAGGCTGGCGGTGGAGGCAATGGCGATCAGCCGCCCCCCCGCGCCCATCTCGCGCAGCCCGGCCTGAAAGGTGAGAAACACGCCTGTCAGATTGACGGCGAGCGTGTTTTGCCAGACGTCCAGTGGCATATCGCGCACCCGCATGGCGGTGCCCGCACCGGCGTTCGCCACGACGATGTCGAAAGGTGCATCAAAGAGCGCATCGACTTGCGCCTTGTCCGTCACGTCCACGGCCCGGCAGCTGATTGCGCTGCCTTGCGCCGTTTCTTCAAGGGCGGCCAGAGTACGCCCTGCAACGACCACGTCGTGTCCACGAGCTGCGAAATCCTGCGCAATGGCCCGCCCGATACCAGAGCCGCCGCCTGTGACCAGAACCCGGCTCATACTTTTTCAGCCTCCGCGTCCTTATCGGCCAGCCGCCACATCTGATCACGGCCCGGCGCATAGGGCAGCGGCCATGTCATATCCCTGTCGCCGATCTGGGCGGCGGCGCGCAGGGTCCAATAGGGATCCGCCAGATGCGGCCGCGCGATACACACCAGATCCGCACGCCCCGCCATCAGGATGGAATTGACGTGATCTACCTCGTAGATATTGCCGACCGCCATTGTGGCGACCTTCGCCTCATTGCGGATCCGGTCGGAGAACGGCGTCTGGAACATCCGGCCATAAACCGGCTTGCCCTTGGTCGAAGTCTGCCCAGCGGAGACGTCAATGATATCTGCGCCTGCGGTCGAGAAGGCCCGCGCCACCTCGACAGCTTCCTGTGGCGTCACGCCATCATCGCCCGCCCAATCGGAGGCGGAGATGCGCACCGCCATCGGCTTGTCCGCGGGCCAGACAGCGCGCATCGCCTCGAACACCTCCAGAGGATATCGCATCCGGTTCTCCAGACTGCCGCCGAATTTATCCTCGCGGATATTCGACAGGGGGGAGATGAACGAGGACAGCAGATAGCCGTGCGCCGCGTGCAGCTCGATCATGTCAAAGCCCGCGCGGTCCGCCATTTCTGCGGCAGCCACGAAATCAGCCGTTACCGCGTCCATGTCGTCGCGGGTCATCGCACGCGGCACAGCGTTTTCCTCGGCCCAAGGAATGGCGGAAGCCGACAGCAGATCCCAGTTGCCCGCGGCCAGCGGCTTGTCCATCCCCTCCCAGCCCAGATTGGTGGAACCCTTGCGGCCCGCATGGCCGATCTGGCAGCAGATCTTCGCAGTGGTCTCGGCGTGTACGAAGCGTGTCAGTCGTGCCCATTCCGCCTCGTGCTCGGGCGCGTAAAGCCCCGGGCAGCCGGGCGTGATCCGGCCGTCCGCACTCACGCAGGTCATCTCGGTATAGATGAGGCCTGCCCCGCCCTTGGCCCGCTCCGCGTAATGCACGAAATGCCAATCGGTGGGGGCGCCGTCCACCGCCTTATATTGCGCCATCGGCGAGACGACGACGCGGTTTTCCAGTGTCATATCCCGCAGTTTGTAAGGCGCGAACATGGGCGCGCGAACCTTGTTGTTGGTGTTGCCCGCCCGCGTCTGGAACCAGCGCTCGGCGCTTTCCAGCCAGGCGGGATCGCGCAATCGCAGGTTTTCGTGACTGATCCGCTGGGAGCGTGTCAGCAAGGAGTAATTGAACTGCACCGGATCGAGGTGCAGATACCGATGCACGTCCTCGAACCATTCCAGCGAATTGCGCGCCGCCGATTGAAGCCGCAAAACCTGAATCCGCCGCTCCTCTTCGTAGACGGCGAAAGCCTCCGCCAGCGTGTCCTTTTCAGTCACGTAATCGGCGAGTGCGATGGCGCTTTCCAGCGCGAGCTTCGTGCCAGACCCGATCGAGAAATGCGCGGAGGCCGAGGCGTCGCCCATCAGCACAATATTCTCATGGCTCCATTTTTCGCACAGCACACGCGGGAAGTTGATCCACGCGGAGCCGCGAATGTGGTGCGCGTTGGTCATCAGGGGGTGGCCGCCGAGATGGTCTTTGAAGATCTCCTCGCAGACCGCGATGCTCTGCGCTTGCTCCATCTCCCCGAAACCGTAGGCATCGTAGGTCGCCTGATCGCATTCGACGATGAAGGTCGATGTGGTGTCATCAAAGCTGTAGGCATGCGCCCAAACCCAGCCCTTGTCCGTCTCCTCGAAAATGAACGTGAAGGCATCGTCGAATTTCTGGTGGGTGCCGAGCCAAGTGAATTTGCAGGTACGCATCTCGATGTCGGGCTTGAAGATGTCCTTGAACTCAGCGCGCGTCGCGGAATTGAGACCGTCCGATGCGACTACCAGATCGAAGTCCTTGGCAAACGCCCGCACGCTCTCGACGTTGTGCTCGAATTCCAGCGTCACGCCAAGGTCGCGCGCCCGCGCCTGAAGGTCCAGCAGCAGCTGCTTGCGCCCGATCCCGCAAAACCCGTGGCCGGTCGAGAGCTGTTTGGAGCCGCGATAATGCACCGCGATATCGTCCCAATAGGCGAAATGATTCTCGATCGCCTTGGCGCTCACCGGATCGTTGCTGGCCAGATTGCCCAGCGTCTCGTCCGACAGCACGACGCCCCAGCCGAAGGTATCGTCAGGTTTGTTGCGCTCGAACACCGTGATATCCACATCCGGCCTGCGCAACTTCATCGAGATCGCAAAATACAGCCCCGCAGGTCCGCCCCCCAGACAAGCAATACGCATCACAGTTCTCCTGATCGGTTGTTGTCCCAACGCTACCATGGGGCGGATATATTTCAAGCCTTAAGTTTTAAGGCTAAAGCATCTGGAGTCCCTCGGAGCGTGACGGTATAGAACGGACCAAGCCTGTGCCGCCGACGCAGATCAGACGCCCGCGATCGCCCAATCCGCCATGCGCGGCAGCAGATCATCCAGCAGGATCTGGAACGCGCCGACGATCTGTTCGGGCGTATCCCCTGCTACAGGCGCAGTTTGGGTGAAGCGACGCGACCCGATCACACGCTGATCGCTGTCATTGATCAGGGTGAGATCAAAATCAGCCGTTGCTTCAAAGCGCCCATCTGGCAGCACCGCAACCTCGAATGCATCGATGCGCGCCAGCAGCACCTTGTCAGGTACCGGGACCGCATCCACCGCGCCCACATAGGCGGTTCTTCCGGTCTGTGCGATGCTGCGGACCAGCAGCAGTTGCACCACGGCGGGCAGCTCGTCGCTCCAGCGGGCAGAGGGCAGATAGGTGATCTGTGCGGGCGCGGGCTTGATCAGGATCCGATCTGTAGCGATTGCGGCAGAGGCCTGCGGGAGCGCGATCAGCAGGGTTTGCGGTTTGCGCGCGCCTGTCGCAGATCCGGCAGCCGCGCGCAGATCATAGGTGTCCATCGGGCGCGCTGCCGCGTTGAGCGAGCTGATCGTGCTGCATCCTCCCAAGGTGCAAAGGGCGCCCAGCAGGGCCGTGCGTCGGGTCAGGTCGGTCATGGGTCTATTTCCTGTAGTCGGGGACGCGTCCGTCCAGAATGAAGCCTGCGGGATTGCGCTCGATCTTGCGGGTGAGCGCGCCGAGCGTGCTCACCAACGTGCGTGCCTCTGCGGCGAGGCGGGTCAATTCAGGCAGGCCCCTGCTGGCAAAATCGCTGAAGCCGGGCGTAGTTTGTGACACCGCACTCTGGATCTGGCGGGCTACGGCATCACTGCGGGCGATGAGCGCGCGCAGATCGGCGGTGATCGCGGGCACATCCGCCGCCACATCGGTGACCGCACGGGTGATCTGGTCGGACGCGCTGCGGATGTCCCTCATCATCGGCCCCAGATCGGTATCGAGTACTTCAGTCGCGGCCTCGAAGGTACCCTGTGCTGCGCCAAGTGTCCCCTCGGCACGCGTGAGGGTGCCGTCGAGCGTGGCGAGGCTGCTCTGCGCCTTCACGAACAGCGCGTTCGCCGAGGCGATTGCAGCCTGCGCATCCGTCGCCACAGGTTCCAACCGCGCGCTGAGCGCGGTCACATTCGCGGCCACGTCATCGACAGCTTTGGTCGCGCGTGCCACGCCGGTGCGGATATCGGCCATGATCGCGGGCACATCATTGACCACTGCCGCTTCGATCGCTGAAATCGCGTTGCCGGCATCTGCAACGACCGCGCGCGTCTCGGACACCAGCAGCGTGCCATCCCCGTCCACCAGAGCATCGAAACTGTTGGAGGCTTCGGTCACGGCGGTGAAAGCGGTGTTGGCTTCGCGCAAGGAGACTTCGAGCTCGACGAGCCGGGCGTTGAGCAGGCCCGCAGTTTCCCCAAAGCCGTCGAGCGTATTTGCGCCCCGACTTTGCAGATCGGCAATGGCGGTGTTGGTCAGGCGCGCAGCCTCGGAGAATTGCGTGAGGATATCGGGGATCTGCTGCGCCAAGAGGCCTTCGGCCCGGTCGAACACGCTCCCCGCACTGTCAATCGTCTCTACGGAGCCGGCCAGCACGGTCTGCGCCTGCGAAAACGCTTCGGTCGCTGCGATCAGTGTCTTGTCAGTCTGATCCAGCGTTTGGCTCACGGAGGCACCGATCACGTCGAGCTGGTCCGTGAACAGGCTGATCTGCACCACCGCATCGCGCACGGTGCCGCTGATGTCGGAGAAATCATTGAGCGCTTGATCGAGCCTGCCGGAGGTCGAATCCAGATTGCGCAGGATATTGGTCACGTAGGTCTGGTTTTCGGGTCCGGTCAGCGCTTGAAACTGCGCCAGTAAACGTGTCGCTTCCGCCAGCAGATCGGGGGCATCCTGCACCAGAGCCTGGAGATTGGAGCGCCGTGAGGGGATGATGCGCCAGCCTTCCGCGTTTGCCTCAAGCGGCGCGGCCGAGGGAGTGCCCCCCGTCAGCGATATATAGGCGACGCCTGTCACCCCCTGCGACTGCACCTGAGCGACAGTGTCGGTGCGGACCGGCACATCCGCTTCGATCTCGATGGTGGTGAACACCTTGGAGGGGTCTTGCGGTGCGATGCGCAGATCGATCACGCGCCCTACGGAAATCCCGTTGAACGACACATCCCCCGACGCATCGAGGCCTGAGACGTCCTCGAACAGAATGCCATAGGTCTGATACTGCCGGTTGACCTGCACGCTGGCCAGCCAAATGAAAAACGCCAGCGTACCGAGGATCGACAGGAGCGTGAAAACGCCGATCAGGATATAGTTCGCGCGGGTCTCCATCAGTGGGCCTCTTCCTTTTTCGCCGTTCCCAGAGCGGCACGCGCACGCGGGCCGTGGAAATACTCATGTACCCAAGGGTGATCAACCTTGAGCATTTCCTCCATGGTCCCAACGGCCAGAACCTTCTTGTCGGCGAGTACGGCGATACGGTCACAGATCGCGTGCAGACTGTCCAGATCATGGGTCACCAGAAACACGGTCAGCCCCAGCGAGGTCTGCAACTGCTTGATCAGGGTATCGAAGGCCGCCGCTCCGATCGGATCGAGACCGGCGGTCGGCTCATCGAGAAATACGATTTCTGGATCCATCGCGATGGCGCGGGCGAATCCGGCGCGTTTGCGCATGCCCCCTGACAGCTCTGATGGATATTGCATCATCGCGTTCTCCGGCAGCCCGACCATGCGTACCTTGATCCCAGCCAGCGTCTCGCGCAGCTCGTCGCCGAGTTCCAGTTGCTCGCGCATCGGAGCCTCCACGTTCTGCCGCACGGTGAGCGAGGAAAAGAGCGCACCGTCCTGAAACATCACACCCCAGCGGCGGCGCAGCGCGCGGTACTGCGTCTCGGCGGTCGCGCGCACGCTCTCGCCAAAAACCTCGATTTGGCCCGCGTCGGGCTGGAGCAGGCCCACGATCGCGCGCAACAGGACGGATTTCCCGGTGCCCGAGCCGCCGACCACGCCGATGATCTCGCCGCGCCGCACATCCAGATCAAGCCCATCGTGCACGGTATGAGTGCCAAAGCGTGTGACCAGCCCGCGCACGCGGATGAT
>JAGXHD010000064.1 GCA_024636395.1 Sulfitobacter sp. | reverse complement strand
GCTCGGTCTCGGGGCGGTCGTTGCTGCATTTCCCTGGGCGTTCGAGGCGATCCGTTGGGTCGGGGTGGCCTATCTGGTGTATCTCGCGGTGCAGGCGTTTCGCAGCAGCCGTGTAAAAGCCCGCGGAGAAGGCATGCGGCCAATGCGTGCGTTTCGCGCAGGATTTTTCACCAACCTGAGCAATATCAAAGTGATATGGTTTGTTCTTGCGTTTATTCCGCAGTTTGTCGTGCCTGAGGCAGGCCCCGTTTTCCTGCAGTTTCTCACATTTGGCGCGATGATATCAGCGGGCGGGTTTTTTGTGAACGGGTTGGTGGGAGCCTATGCGGGTACACTTGGTGCGAAGCTTGTGACATCTTCCAAGCTGCTGGGTTATATCACTGGCAGTATTTACGCGGCATTGGCCGCGCGGCTGGCAGTGATGGAGTAAACTATGAGCAGCATTGACGAGACCAAGGATTTTATCGCTGTGCGTATAGCGGTGCTCACCGTTTCCGACACACGCAGCATGAATGAGGACCGGTCTGGCGATGTGTTGGTGGCCCGGCTGGAAGCGGCGGGGCACAGGCTGGCAGACCGCAAGATCATCCGCGACGAACGCGCGCAGATCGCCGAGCAACTTCGGGCGTGGTGCGCGGATCCGCAAATCGATGTGGTGATTTCGACCGGGGGCACTGGCCTGACAGGCCGCGATGTCACGGTAGAGGCACATCGCGATATCTACGAGAAAGAAATCGACGCTTTTGGAACGATCTTTACCATCGTGTCGATGCAGAAAATCGGGACGAGCGCCGTTCAATCGCGTGCCACTGCGGGTGTCGCAAACGGCACATATCTCTTTGCGCTGCCCGGCAGCCCTGGTGCCTGCAAGGACGCTTGGGATGAAATCTTGCTTAAACAGCTCGATTTCCGGCACAGGCCCTGCAATTTCGTGGAAATTCTGCCGCGGCTGGACGAACACCAACGCCGGAAATGATCTGCGGTGGGGCCTGCCTAAGAAAAAAGTGACGGAAATGTGTGGGACCGACGTATAAGTCGGTATTGGCGCTGTGATGCCGGGCGCTAGGTTTAACGCATGGCAAGTACGGATAATTGATGCGGTTTTTGAGACAAAGTATGATCGGTCTGTTTCTGGCGTCGGTGACGCTCGGGCTGCTTGTATGGGCTGTTCAGCTGGTCGGGAGCGCGGTTCAGACACGCATGGAAGATGAGCCGGCTGCTCCGCCCGCGCGAGAGCGTGTGTTCACAGTAAATGTGGTGCTTGCGGAAACATCGAGCGAAATCCCGGTTCTGGAGAGTTTCGGCGAGATTGCGAGCCGCCGCACACTTGAATTGCGCGCGGCAGAGGCCGGTCGCATTGTGGCCCTCGCCGAAGGCTTTGAGGATGGCGGTGCGGTGCGCGCGGGTGAGACATTGGTGCGGCTGGACCCGGCAGACACGCAATCTGCGGTCTTGCGCGCGCAAAGTGATCTGGATGACGCCCGGGCAGAGGCCCGGGATGCGGCACGTGGATTGGAATTGGCAAGCGACGAGCTTGCTGCTGCACGTGAGCAGGCCGAGCTTCGAGCCCGTGCGGCCGACCGCCAAGTCGATCTTGCAGGCCGCGGGGTCGGCACTGCGGCAGCCACGGAGACGGCCGAGCTTGCCGCATCGGCCGCGCGTCAGGCGGTTCTGGTGCGCAGACAGGCTCTGGCACAGGGCGAGGCCCGCATTGATCAGGCCGCCAGCGCAATTACACGCTTTGAGATCGCTCTTGCGGAAGCGCGCAGAAGGCTGGCGGACACCATCGTCACGGCTCCGTTCGACGGGACACTCAGCGCGCCCGCAGTTGTCGAGGGAGGGCTGGTGACAGCAAACGAGCGTCTTGCTGACCTAATTGATCCCGAAGATCTGGAGGTCTCGTTTCGCCTGTCTACTGCGCAATACGCCCGGCTTCTGGACGAGGCGGGACAGATCATGAAGGCAGAGATCCGCGTCACGCTCGATGTGTCGGGGATCGGGATCGAGGCGCGCGGTCGCATCACCCGCACCGCTGCGGCGGCAGGCGAAGGGCAGACCGGAAGGCTCGTGTTTGCAACGCTCGACAGCACAGCAGGTTTCAGGCCGGGTGATTTTGTGACCGTGCAGGTGCAGGAGCCTGAACTGGACGGTGTGATCCGTCTGCCCGCCTCCGCCGTTGATGCGGCGGGCGGCCTCTTGCTGCTCGGCGCCCAAGACCGGTTGGAGGCTGCGGAGGTCGAAATTCTGCGCAAGCAGGGCGATGATGTGTTGGTGCGCGGCGAAATTGCGGGGCGCGAGGTGGTCCAGTCTCGTTCGCCGTTGCTCGGGGCCGGTATTACGGTCAAGCCGCTGCGCACGGGGGCGGCACCCGAGCTGCCGGAAATGGTTGAGCTGACCGAGGAACGGCGCGCAAAACTCGTAGCGTTCATCGAGGGCAACGAACGCATGCCGGAAGAGGCCAAGGTACGCATGCTCGCGCGTCTGGCAGAGCCACAGGTTCCCGCGCAGATGATCGCACGGCTTGAAAGCCGGATGGGAAGCTAGGGCATGGCGCGCCCAATTCCCAAGACGGCGGGCGGGATCCTGTCCTACTTCACCCGCCATAGAACACTTGCGAACCTGTTACTGGTGCTGATGGTCGTTGCGGGCCTGACGGCGGCGTCCAACATGCGCGCACAGTTTTTCCCCGATGTGATCATCGATAGCGTCACGGTGACAACGGTGTGGCAAGGGGCCGGCGCGGAGGATGTGGACGAGGCGATCAATCAGGTGTTGGGCACCGCGTTGCTGGGGCTCGAGGGGGTCGAGAGTTCGTCCAGCTCCGCGCGTGAAGGGCGCGGCAGTATTTTTCTGGAGTTCGAGCCTGGCTGGGACATGGCGCGTGCCACGGCAGATGTGCAGACCGCTGTAGACGCTATCACAATGCTGCCCGAGGATGCGGAAGAGCCCGAGGTGCGACGCGGCGCGTGGCGCGACCGTGTGACGGATGTTGTCATTACCGGCCCTGTCGCGCCGGAGCAGCTGGGCCGATTTGCCGATGAATTCGTGACGCGGCTTTTCGCGGTCGGTGTGACGCGGACCAGCATCGAGGGGGTCGCGGCGCCTCAAACGCTGGTCGAGGTGCCCTCTGCCAAACTGGTCGGCTTCGATGTGAGCATGGCAGAGATTGCCGCAGCGATCGCAGGAGAGGTAAACGCTGACCCCGCAGGCGATATCGACGGGGCAAACGCGCGCGTGCGCACGGGCACGGCCAAGCGGACGCCCGCGCAGATTGCCGCGATCGCCCTGCGCTCAAATTCCGATGGCTCCAAATTGCTGATTGGCGATGTGGCGACGGTGCGGGCCATGGGCGTCGACCGTAACATCGGCTTTTTCGTCGGCGATAATCCAGCGATTTCGGTACGCGTGGACCGTTCAGACCGGGGCGATGCGATCGGCATTCAGGAGCAGGTGGAACAGGTCGCTGCCGAATTACAGGCGAGCCTGCCCGCAGGGGTCTCTGTCGAGCTTATTCGTACAAGAGCGGAAGAGATCACCGGACGCCTCGATCTGTTGATCGACAACGCGGTGATGGGATTGGGCCTCGTACTCGCGCTGTTGTTCCTTTTTCTCAATGCGCGCACGGCATTCTGGGTGGCGGCGGGTATCCCCGTGGCAATGGGAGCCGCGATTGCCTTCATGTATCTGGGTGGATTGACGCTCAACATGATCTCGCTGTTTGGGCTGATCATCACGCTGGGGATCGTTGTCGATGATGCGATCGTGGTGGGAGAGCATGCGGACCACCGCTACCGCCTTGGCGGGATGAGTGCGGCAGAAGCGGCGGAGGGCGCCGCACAGCGCATGGCCATGCCGGTCTTTGCCGCGACGCTGACGACCGTGATCGCGTTCTTCGGACTGGTCGCTGTGGGAGGACGCTTTGGCGGGCTGATCAGCGATATTCCCTTTACGGTGATCGCCGTTTTGGTCGCCTCGCTCATCGAGTGTTTCCTGATCCTGCCGCACCACATGAAAAACGCGCTGGATGGCGTTGAAAAGCGGTCGAGTTTTTCGGTAGGCAAGCTGATCGTGGGAAGCATCGTCAGCGCAGCGGTGCTAAGCGTATTTTTCTGCGCGACCGTTTTTGGCGTGACGTATCTGTTCCTTTGGCTCACGGGGGCAGATACGACGTTTTCGTATGAGGGATATCTGGCCTTTGCAGGCACATTGCCCTTTGTGGTTGCGGCACTTTTGGTCGGGGGCGTGATGGTGCGCCGCCGTTCCTTCGGTCGGGTGGTGCAGATCATTGGACGACACGGGATCGACACTCCCTCGATGGTGGTTAACGGCGGTTTTGTCTGGGCGCGCGAGCGGCTGTTCCGGCCTGTCATGGCGCTGGTGATTAAGGCCCGGTATGCCGTTCTGGCCGGGTTGGTCGTGGTGCTGGCCAGTCAGGTGTCCCTGTTCATCCGCGGCGACGTGCAATGGCGCTTTTTCAACGCGCCGGAGCAGGGCTCCGTCACCGGGAATTTCATCATGGCGGAGGGCGCTAGCCGGGCCGACACGTTGGAGATGCTACGCGAAATGCAGCGTGCGACCAACGCGGTCGCCTCAAGGCTGGAGGCAGAGCATGGTGTGAATCCGCTCGCCTATGTTATGGCGCAGATTGGCGGCAACGGCGGGCGCGGATTGGATGCAGCCGAAAACAAGGACGGCGATTTGCTGGGCGGCATCTCGATCGAGCTGATCGGCGCCGATCTGCGCCCCTATTCCAGCTTTGCCTTTGTCGCGCAGTTGCAGGAGGAGGTCGTCAACCATCCGCTAGCCGAAACGGTGAGTTTTCGGGGTTGGCGGTCCGGTCCTGGCGGCGACGCGCTCGATGTGCAATTCTACGGAGCTGACACGCAAACGCTCAAAGACGCTTCCGAGGCGCTGCAAAAAGCGCTGCTGCAATATCCAGAAGTCAGCGCGTTGCAGGATAATTTGGCCTACGACAAGGAAGAGCTGATCCTCGATCTAACGCCGCAGGGTCTTGCGCTTGGCTTTACCATTGACGATCTGGGGCGTGTTCTGCGCAACCGTTTGGGCGGGATCGAAGCGGCCACCTATCCCGAGGGCGCGCGATCGGCCACGATCCGGGTCGAGCT
>JAGXHD010000063.1 GCA_024636395.1 Sulfitobacter sp. | reverse complement strand
CAGCTCGACCCTACGTCGCTGATCGGCGTGTTCGGCAATGTGTCGGAACCCCGCGCCCTCATCCGGCTGCCACGCGGACAAACACAGACCGTCGGCGTCGGCGACAGCGTCGCGGGTGGCAAGGTCGAGGCGATCGGTATGGATCTGATCATTCTGTCCCGGCACGGCACACAGCAGGTCCTGCGGATGCCGCAAGGCTAAGCCCTTGACGCGCGCCGACCGCCCGCGCATATCCCTGCCATGACACAGAAAACCGCATTGATCACAGGCGCATCGCGCGGCCTTGGCGCAGCACTGGCCGAGGCACTCGCCCCCACCCACCACATCATCGCAGTGGGCCGGACCGTCGGAGCGCTCGAAGAGCTCGACGACCGCATCAAGGCACGCGGCGGCTCAGCCACGTTGGCCCCGATGAACGTCACCGATGCAGGCGCGATGCAGACCCTATGCCGCGGCATTCACGACCGCTGGGGCCACCTCGATTTATGGCTTCATACGGCGATCCATGCCGCACCCCTCACGCCCACGCCCCATGTCGACGTGAAGGACCTCGAGAAATCAATCGCCTGCAACGTAACCGCCACCTCACTGCTGATTTCCTATATCGCCCCGCTGCTGGGCCTCGAGGGGCGCGCCGTATTCTTCGATGATCCCGTGGCGGGCACAAAATTCTTTGGCAGCTACGGCGCCACCAAGGCGGCACAGGTCGCACTCGTCCGAAGCTGGCAAACGGAAACAGCGCGCATCGGGCCGCACGTGGAGATCCTCACGCCCCAACCAATGCCAACCGCCACACGCGCGCGCTTTTATCCCGGCGAAAACCGGGAGGCGCTGCACGATATCCACGACGAGGCCGCGCGCCTCCTGGCAACACTCCAGAAATAAACGCCCCCTCGCTTGCCCGCGCGCCAGCCCTCGCCTATCAAGGGCAAAAGGGACATTTTCATGCGTATTTTGGTAACGAACGACGACGGCATCAACGCCCCCGGCCTACGCGTGCTCGAGGGGATCGCGGCCACACTGGCAGGCGAGCACGGTGAAGTCTGGACGATAGCACCCGCCTTCGAGCAATCGGGCGTTGGTCATTGCATCAACTACACAAAGCCCACCCTGATCACCGAGCTTGAGCCGCGCCGCTTCATGATCGAGGGCAGTCCCGCTGATTGCGTTCTCTGCGCGCTCTACGATCCGATGAAGGACGCCGCTCCCGATCTGATCCTGTCCGGCGTGAACCGAGGCAACAACGCCGCCGAGAACACGCTCTATTCCGGGACGATCGGTGCGGCGATCGAGGGCGCACTTCAGGGGGTCCTGTCAATCGCGCTTTCGCAATTCTACGGGCCCGCAAACCGCGATCTGGACGACCCGTTCGAGGCCGCCGTCCAGCACGGCGCCGATGTCTGCCGCCGCATTCTTGCTCAGGCGACAGCGGATGCGAACGGTTACAGCGTGTTCTGGAACGTCAATTTCCCGCCCGTGGCAGCCGCGGATGTCAAAGGCATTCGCGCAGTGCCACAGGGCCGCAGGCCGGGCGTGAACTTCTCGACCATCCCCCACGATGCCCCCAACGGACGGCGATTTTTGTGGATTGCGGGCGGCAACCAACAGGTACCCCCCGCGGCGGGTACCGATGCCGCTGTCAACCTTGAGGGCTACATCTCCGTGACGCCCATGCGCGCGGATCTCACCGCCCATGACACCTTCGCCCAGCTGACAGATTTCGGCACATGAGCGACCTGCCCGAGGATCATCCGAGCGACGCTGAGCGCAAGATGCAATTTCTATATGCCCTTCGCTCCAAGGGTGTCACGGACAGCCTTGTCCTGAATGCAATGGAAGCCATTGACCGCGGGCCTTTCATCCGCGGCCTCTTCGCCGGGCGCGCCTACGAAGACATGCCCCTGCCGATTGCCTGCGGGCAGACAATCAGCCAGCCGTCGGTTGTGGGGCTGATGACCCAGGCGCTCGAGATCAGTCCGCGCGACAAGGTGCTCGAGATCGGCACCGGCTCCGGTTATCAGGCTGCGATCCTGAGCAAACTCGCGCGCAGGGTCTATACCATTGACCGACACAGCCGCCTTGTCCGCGAGGCGCGCGCGATATTCGAGGCGCTGGATCTGGCCAATATCACCGCCATCACCGCCGACGGCAGCTTTGGGCTGCCCGAACAGGCCCCTTTCGATCGCATCATCGTGACGGCCGCCGCCGAGGATCCCCCCGGCCCGTTGCTGGCCCAGCTCAAAGAGGGCGGCATCATGGTGGTTCCCGTAGGCCAATCCGACGCCGTACAGCACCTCATCCGCGTGCGGAAAAGCGCTCAGGGCCTCGAATACGACGAATTGCGCGCCGTTCGCTTCGTTCCGCTGCTCGAAGGGTTGGGCAAAGATACATAATCTGGTATATATCGTTAAAATTCCGGGCACACGGGATAGGCAGTGACAAGGAAATTCAAAATGACAGATTCGACCACACGTGGCGGCCCGCGAATTGCGCTCTTGGCAAGTGTTGCTTGCGTGACGCTTGCGGCCTGCGGCAATCAGCCGATGGATTTTGACATACGCGGCCTCGGCGGCGGCTTCTCTACGGCCAACGCAGCGCAGACCCCCTTGTCCACGCGCCCTGCTCCCGATGATCGAGGCGTAATTTCCTATCCAAACTATCAGGTCGCGGTAGCCCGGCGCGGGGATACACTGGCTGATGTGGCCGCTCGCGTCGGGATCGAGACAAGCGCGTTGGCTCGGTTCAACGGGATCGAAGCGGGCGTACCCCTGCGCAAGGACGAAGTCATCGCGCTGCCTAGCCGCGTGGCCGAGCCCTCGCCCGCGACCGGCGCCTTAGGCACCGGACCGATCCAGTCGGTCGATATCTCCTCGGTCGCAGGAGGTGCTATCGACCGCTCCCCCGCCACACCGGGGGTGCAGACCACGGCACTGGCACCCGCGCCTGCCACATTCCCCACGACGACACAGACCGGGCGCGAACCCGTGCGCCATAAGGTCGAGCGCGGTGAGACCGCATTTACAGTCGCGCGCCTCTATTCGGTTCCGGTAAAGGATTTGGCGGAATGGAACGGCCTCGGCTCTGATTTTGCGATCCGGGAGGGCCAGTTCCTGCTAATTCCCGTCCCCTCGCAAAGCGCGCCTAGAACGGCTCCTGCACAGGCATCTGCAGCCACCACGCTGCCGGGCCAGGGCTCGGCAACGCCGACACCACCCTCCGCGACAAAACCGCTCCCTGCCGAAGTCGTGGCGCCCGCGCGGACTGCGGCGGCCGCCCCCACACCCGAAGCGCCGCCAAAGCCCGTCGCGGATGTGGGCAAAACCACACAGGCCGCTACTACAGGCCAGCTCGTGCGGCCGGTGAACGGCACCATTATCCGAGAGTATTCAAAGGGTAAAAACGAGGGGATCAACATCAAGGCCGCCGCCGGAACGCCTGTAAAGGCCGCCGATGCGGGAACTGTGGCAGCGATCACCAAAAGTGCCGATGGCGTCCCGATCGTCGTGGTCCGGCATCCCGGCAACCTGTTGACCGTCTACGCAAACGTAACGGATGTGTCTGTCCAGAAGGGCGATTCAGTATCGCGTGGCCAAAATATCGCGAAGCTACGCAGCGGAGAGGACGCATTTCTGCACTTTGAGGTGCGCAACGGGTTTGACAGCGTGGATCCTAACCCCTTCCTGAATTAAGGTCAGCCACCAAGCATCTGAATTTAAGTAAAATCCACTCTCAAAGGGGTGGATTTTTTTACGTCTGCTTATACCAGCGCCACACCGCGACGGCCTGCCAGATCCGTAAAGAACTGCCACGCGACCCTGCCTGACCGACTCCCCCGCGTTGCCTGCCATTCGATCGCCTGCGCCCGCAGATCGGCATCGTCGATCTGAACATCATAGGCATCGCAATACCCGCGTATCATCGCCAGATACTGATCCTGGTCGCAGGCATGAAATCCGAGCCACAGCCCGAAGCAGTCGGAGAGAGATACCTTCTCCTCCACGGCCTCCGCCGGGTTGATCGCAGATCCACGCTCGTTTTCGATCATATCACGCGGCATCAGATGGCGGCGGTTCGAGGTGGCATAGAGCACCACATTTTCCGGGCGCCCCTCGATCCCCCCGTCCAGCACTGCCTTCAAGGACTTGTAATGCGCATCGTCGTGACCAAAGCTCAGATCATCACAAAAGAGGATAAACCGCTCTGGCGCGCCCCTCAGCAGGTTGAGAAGACGCCCGACCGAAGGCAAGTCTTCGCGCTGTAATTCCACCACTTTGAGCTGTGGAAATTCAACATGAAGTGCGCCATGTACTGCTTTGACAAGGCTGGATTTACCCATCCCCCGCGCGCCCCACAACAAAGCGTTGTTCGCCGGCAGCCCGGCTGCGAACTGGCGGCTGTTTTGCAAGAGCGTATCGCGGGCTCGCGCCACACCCAGCAGCAGCCCAATGTCCACCCGCGACACCTTCGCGACAGGCTCCAGCCGGTCCGGCCCTGTATGCCAGACAAAAGCTGAGGCCGCGGTCAGGTCCGGGGCGGGCACAGGCGCAGGTGCCATACGCTCCAGCGCCTCTGCGATACGGTCCATTGGATCATCGATCATGTATCGCGATCCTTTGGCTGCCCGCCGGTCGGCTCGTCGCTGTCCATTTCTTCGGCCATGGCATCAAAATCGGCCTCGTCTTCTGCGCCATAATAGCCATCGGCACGAAGCTGTCTCTCACGCTTGGCATCGACTCGCGCCACCAGGAAAATCGAAATCTCATAGAGCCCGTAGACCACCACGAAGAGGATCAACTGCGTCACCACATCGGGTGGCGTGACCAATGCGGCCAGCAGCAGGATGCCAACGAGCGCGTATTTCCGCACGTTCCGCAAACCCTGCGCATCCACGAGCCCCGCCTTGCCCATCAGCGTCAACAGCACCGGCAGCTGGAAGCACAGCCCGAAAGCCACGATCATTTTGAGCGTGATATCAAGGCTTTCGTTTACTTTGCCGTTGAAGACGATGTCGATGCCGGAGGTCTTGACCTCACCCGTGGCGATCATGGCCGACAAATAGGACGCTGCATCCGAGAACCCGAGGAAGAACTGCATCGCCAGCGGCACGACCACATAATGCGCGAAGGCCGCCCCCATCAGGAACAGGACCGGCGACGCGATGAGGAACGGCAGAAACGCGTTCTTTTCGTTTTTGTACAGCCCCGGCGCCACAAACCGCCACAACTGCGTTGCAATGACCGGGAAGCTGATCGCAAGACCGCCGACCATAGAAATCCGGATCAGAGTGAAGAAATATTCCTGCGGGGCGGTATATTGCATGACCGGATT
>JAGXHD010000062.1 GCA_024636395.1 Sulfitobacter sp. | reverse complement strand
ATGCCGGCGTGCTCAAGATCGAGGGCATGGGCTATTTCGATCCCGACATCGTAACCTTCTACGGTGCCGACGCGGAGGGCGGCAAAATGCAACTGGTCCAGCACGTGAGCCAGCTCAGCGTGGTGTTCCGTGCTCTGCCCAAAAAGGTGGAGACAGCCGCGCCCAACCGCATCGGCTTCAAGCTGTTGCAGGATCTGGAACAGGGCGATGCGTAACTGCGGCGTCTTGTACATATCGGCCGAAACTGGCGTGACAGCCGTAAGAAAATACCGTAACCCCTGCCCAACACATAGCCAATCTCGCTGAAAGGGACATTGAAATGGCCGAACATGAACATGGCTCGATGAATACAGACACCCAGCAAAAGACGTTTGACGGCTTTATGACTTTCGTGACGAGGGCTGTTATCGTAATTATCGGGATCCTTCTTTTCATGGCCGTTTTCGCCCGCTGATCTGAAATTTCAAACAATGTTCAAACCCTTTCTTGCGCTGATCTTGTCTGCGGCAATGCTTGCGGGCTGCGCCGAAAAGGGTAAGGAATCGCCGCCCGAAGCGATTGCGGCGGCGGTCTACCTGCACAACGGTCCGCCCAAGTTGACGCTTTTCACGATGGTCAACAACCGGTCCGGCTCGGGCGCGCACACGGCGCTGCTCGTTCAGGGGACGCAATCGGTTATGTTCGATCCCGCAGGCTCGTTCGAGCATCCGCGGGTGCCTGAGCGGGGCGATGTCCTTTATGGCATGTCACCGGGTTGGGTGGCCTCCTATAAATCCGCGCATGCACGCGACACTTTTCACGTGGTCAGTCAGGAATTTGTCGTGACCCCGGCTCAGGCCGCCCGCGCGATGCAGCTGGTCGAAGCCAGAGGCGCGGTTCCGGGTGCGCAATGTGCTCTCGCGACCTCCGCAATCCTGCGTCAAATTCCGGGGTTCGAGACGGTCGAACAGGGATATTATCCCCTTCGCCTGATGGAGCAGCTAGAGCAGATGCCAGGTGTGAAAACCTCGAGGTATTACGAAGATGATGCCGGCAATGTTCAGGACGGCATCAAAGCGTTAGCCCAATAGATACAATAGCCCGTAGAGTGTGAGCGCGCCGCTCAGCACTGCCATCAGAACATTTTTCGTAACAAGCCCCACGCCAAGCGTCACTACAGCTGCGGTGGCCCGGGGTATGTCAAAGACACCATCTGTCGCCACGTGCCAGACGACCTGTGGCGCGACCAGTGCGGGCAAGATCGCGACGGCGGTATAGCGCAGATGCCGCAACAGCCAATCGGGCATGGCGCGGCTGCCCACCAGACCCGTAAAGACAAAGCGCAAGCCAAAGCTGCCGATGCCAAGCACGATGATTACGGTCCACAGTGTGCTTGTCTCGATCATACCTTTGCCCCTCTGCGCTCGAGCCACAACTCGGTCTGCGCCCCGGCTATCATACCTGCGAGGCCCGCGATGATCAGGCCCAGTGAATAGGGTACACCTGCCGTAAGCAGGCTGACCAGCACAGCCACAAGCGCTGCGGCGACATGTGCTGCGGTGCGGAACATTGGCGCGATCATTGCGAGAAACGCAATTGGAATGGCGAAATCGAGCGCCCAGCTTTCGGGTACGCGGGTGCCGACCACCGCACCTATGAATGTGAACGCATACCACAGCGGCACGATCGGGGTGACGGCGCCCAGGAAATAAGCCACGCGAGCGGGAACGGACATATCCGGCTCACGCTCAAATTTGGAGATACCCACCACATAGGATTGATCGACGGTAACATAGGCACACAGCGCACGCTGCCAGAGCGGAGCCGCGCCGATATAGGGTGTGAGCGAGGCCGAATACATCGCCATACGCAGGTTTACCGCCAGCGCGGAAATGAGCACAATTGCGGTTGGCGCGTTCTCTTGCATAAGCTGGAGCGCCGTAAACTGTGCTGCGCCCGCGATGACCACGATGGAAAAGGCCATCGTCTCCACCACGTTCAACCCGGCCTCGGTCGCGATAACGCCAAACAGGGTTGCGAAAGGAATAATCAGCAGGATGAACGGGCTGCTGTCGATAATCCCCTCCCTGTAGGGAGATTTGCGGGTGGTGGAGGTCATGCGATGCCCTTAGATTGCCTGCAGTGCGTAGCGCTTTACCGGGGAGTATGCAATTGGCTGAACTCGAAGATCTGTCCGACTATCTGATCGCGCCAGACCCTGCGGCACGCCGCCTGACGCGCAGTGTCACGGGGCTGGACCAAGACGGCCTCTCCCAGCAGATCAACGTCGTCGAGGAGCGCCCGCTGACGATCTATCTCAACGGTCAGGAAATCGTAACCGCGATGACCATCGGGGATTATCCAGAATACCTCGCGCTGGGCTTTCTGCGCAATCAGGGAATGCTGCGGATCAGTGACGAGATTACCGGGGTGGACTACGACGAGGAACTCGAAGTTGTCGTGGTGCGCACGGCGCGCAAGACCGATTACGAGGACAAGATGCGCCGCAAAACCCGCACGAGCGGTTGCGCAGTGGGTACAGTCTTTGGCGACATGATGGAGGGGCTAGAGGGCACCGTTTTACCGGCGACGCCCGTGCGCACCTCATGGCTCTATAGCCTCTCTTCCAAGATCAACCGCACGCCCAGCCTTTACCTCACGGCGGGAGCGATCCACGGCACCGTCCTGTGCTGCGCGGACCGTCCGCTCGTCTATATGGAGGATGTGGGCCGCCATAATGCAGTCGACAAGATCGCTGGCTGGATGCTCTCCGAAGGGGTGCAGGCGGACGACAAAATCCTCTATACCACCGGACGCCTGACATCAGAGATGGTCATAAAGACCGCGCTGATGGGTATACCCGTGCTCGCCTCGCGTTCCGGTTTTACCGCCTGGGGTGTCGAGATTGCCCAGCAGGTCGGGCTCACGCTGATCGGGCGGATGAAGGGGCGGCGCTTCATGTGTCTGGCGGGCGAGGAGCGGCTGTTGCGTGATGCCGACCCCGCCGCAATCGCCGAGGAGCCGCGCCGCAGCGGCCGGAAGGGCGCAGAATGAGTGCTGTAAGGCAGCGGCTCGAAGCCACCCCGATGGTGGTAGAAAACAGTGCAGCGATGGTTCTGGCCTTCTCGGGCATTGCGCGCGCGCTGCCGCGACGGGCCTTTCCGCGGCAACTGGATGCAGATGATGCATTTTCTGTGATGCAGAACTGGCTGGAGGTGGGGTCATGAAGCAGCCATTTGGCGTGATCCTGGCCGGGGGGCAGGCCACCCGCATGGGGGGTGGTGACAAGGGTATGCGGATGCTGGGTGCGGAGAGCCTTCTGGCGCGCGTCGCGTCGCGGCTGGCGCCGCAGGTGGCAGCGTTGGCGCTCAACGCGAACGGCGATCCCGCACGGTTTGCAGCGTCGGGCCTGCCTGTTATCCCCGACAGCGTTGCAGGGTTTGCAGGTCCGCTGGCAGGGGTGCTTGCGGGATTGGATTGGGCCGCAGCGCAGGGCGCTGACACGATCGTCACAGCCGCCGCCGATACGCCGTTTTTCCCCTGCGATCTGGTGCCGCAACTGTTGCTTGCCTCCGAGGGGATGGCTCATCCACTCGTACTCGCCGCAACGCCCCATCCGGATCGGGGCAGCATTCGCCACCCGACCTTCGGCCTTTGGCCTGTCGCGTTGCGCGACGATCTGCGCGAAGCGCTGGAAGGTGGTTTGCGCAAGGTTGTCCTTTGGACACAGGCGCATGGGGGCCGCGAGGCACTTTTCCCCGACGAGGATGCCTTTTTCAACGTCAATACGCCCGAAGATCTGGCCCGTGCGGAGACGATGATATGAGGGTTTTCGGAATCGTCGGCTGGAAGAACGCCGGCAAAACCGGTCTGATGGAGCGTCTTGTGACCGAGATCACGGCCCGCGGGTTTTCCGTGTCGACGGTCAAGCACGCGCATCACAGCTTTGACGTTGACCACCCCGGCAAGGACAGCTTCCGCCACCGCGAAGCAGGTGCTTCGCAAGTCCTGCTGGCCTCGCGCAACCGCATCGCCTTAATGCATGAATTGCGCGGCGCGCCGGAGCCGACGCTGGAGCTGCTGCTGGCCCAGCTTGCCCCCGTCGATCTGGTGCTGGTGGAGGGATACAAGCGCGACGGCCACGCCAAGGTGGAGGCGCATCGTGCCGTGACCGGCAATCCGCTGATCGCGTCGGATGATCCGACGGTGCGTGCAGTCGCAAGTGATACGCCAATCGGGCTTGATCGGCCCGTGTTCGGCCTCGATGATACCGCCGCCATCGCTGATTTTATTCTGCGCGAGGTTGGGCTGTGAGAGCGTTTGACACGGTTCTTGTCGCGGACTGGTCTGCCGGGAAGAAGGCAGGCCCCACCCCCCGAAAGGATGCCATCTGGCTGGGTGTCACGCGCGACGGGCAGAGCGAGGAGCCGCGCTATTTCCGCACTCGGATGGAGGCCGAGCAGTGGATTGCGCAGCTGATCGAGCGGGAGAGAGGCGCGGGCCGCCGTCTGTTGTGTACCTTCGATTTCCCTTTTGGATACCCTCGGGGTTTTGCGCGTCATGTCACCGGATCGGACGATCCGTTCCTACTGTGGGACTGGTTCGAGGCTCGGATCACCGATGCCCCCGACGGCACCAACAACCGCTATGAGATTGCGGAGCGGCTCAACGGGATGTTTCCCGGTGCCGGGCCGTTCTGGGGTAAGCCGAGTGAGGACAAATGGCTCGGTCTGCCCTATCGCAAAGCGGGCATCACTTTCGAGGCCGTTGCAGAGAAGCGGACGTGCGACACGCTGAGCAAGGCGTCCTCATCCTGTTTTCAGATGGCATTTCCCCCGACGGTCGGCGGGCAGACGATGATGGGTTTGCCCACATTGAACCGCTTGCGCCGCTTATCTGGGGTCAAGGTCTGGCCATTCGAGCATTTCGACGAGGCTCCGGTCGTGCTGGCCGAAATCTGGCCGGGGCTGATTGAGGCATCCGTCAAGGAAGCGGTTGCGCGTGAGGGCGCCGGGAGTATCCGCGACCGTGAACAGGTGCGGCTTTTGGCGGACGCGCTGGCGCGGCTGCCGATCGAGATGCTCGCGGCTCACATGGCTGATGTGCCGGAGGCCGCGCGGGAAGAGGCCTGGATACTGGGTGCGGGTCTCTCGGAGGAGCTGAACGCCGTGATCCTTGGCCCGGCGCCCTTGCGAAACGATTGTTTTGCCCTGCCGCAGGGCGTTCACTGGACGCCCGTAGACGAGACGCTGGCGCTGCTGCGGGATCGGCTGACCGTCGCGGTCGGCGTGGAGCAAGTCTCCCTTGGGCAGGCCCGTGGTCGTATCGCTGCTGCGCCGGTGCTTGCCTCAAGAGCCAATCCGCCGCTGCCGAACACGGCTGTCGACGGATACGGTTTTGCCGGAGGGCGCGATGCCGGTACGCACCGCCTGCCCTTGGCGCAGGGGCGGGCGGCGGCAGGGGACGCACCTTCGCGTGTGGCGCAGGGAGAGGCGCTGCGTGTGCTTACGGGCGCCGCTCTACCGCAGGGGGTCGATACGGTTATTCTGCAAGAAGATGTGCAGATAGTGGACGGAGAGATCGTCTTTCGCGGGCCGCTCAAGCAGGGCGCGAACACCCGTAGGGCCGGAGAAGACGTGGTGGCGGGTGAGTGCGTTCTGGCTGCCGGGCGCGTGATTACTGCTGCTGATCTTGCGCTTCTGGCGGCCACAGGAACAGCGCAGGTCGCTGTGCGTGCGCGCCTGCGTGTCGGCGTTCTGTCGACGGGAGACGAGCTGGTGGAGGCGGGCGCGCCAGCTCTCGATGGCCAGATCTATGACGCCAATCGTCCGATGCTTCTGGCGCTGCTGGCGCAGCTGGGGCATGAGGCGATCGACCTGGGGCGCGCGCCGGACGACCGGGCTACCTTGCGCGCGAAGCTGGATGCGGCGGCGGTGCGGGTCGACGCGATCCTGACCAGCGGTGGCGCCTCTGCGGGCGACGAAGATCATGTATCGGCTTTGCTGGAGGAGGCAGGTGCGCTAGCGCTGTGGCGCATTGCGATCAAGCCGGGGCGGCCCCTTGCGCTGGGGCTTTGGTGCGGGGTCCCGGTTTTTGGCCTGCCGGGCAATCCGGTAGCGGCACTGGTTTGTTCGCTGGTTTTTGCGCGGCCTGCTCTGGCCCAGCTTGCGGGGGCCGATTGGGACATGCCGCAGGGCTTTGACGTGCCTGCCGCGTTCTCAAAGCGTAAGAAGGCAGGCCGCCGCGAATACCTGCGTGCGCGGATCCGGGATGGACGGGCGGACGTGTTCCGCTCTGAAGGGTCCGGGCGAATCAGCGGGCTGAGCTGGGCCGAGGGGCTGGTTGAGCTGCCGGAAGATGGCCGCGAGATTTCTCCCGGTGATCCTGTGCGCTATATCCCTTTTCATGCGTTTGGACTCTAGGAGTACGAGATTGATAAAATCCCTTGGTTGTATGATGCTCCTGGCCGGCACGGTACAGGCGGCAGACTGTACTGGCGCATCTTTGCGCTTCGTGGAAAGCGCGCCGCGCGACCGCTTCGAGCTGACAGTGGGCCAGCGAGCGCTGCGGGCTGTGACCGTTGATTTGCGCGGATCTGCGGGGCGGCTTATTTTTGATACGGCCGGTGGTGGTACCGGTGTCGAGGTGTTTCAGCCCTTGCGCGATGAGGGGGGGACCGACGCGGGCAGCGTAGACGATGGCGCAGACGTCATGCGCGTCGTGCTGCGCGATGCACGGCCCGGCGGGCGTGCGGCGTTCTCCATCGACGGGGACGACAGGCTCACCGCATCAGACCTGGGCCAGATCCGCGTTACGGGTGGCGAGATGGAAGGGGCCCTGGCCCTCTTCGAGGCAGTAGATGGACAGATCGTCACCGCCGTCTTCAATGCTGATAACCGTGCGCAGGTTTGCTCCTAGCGGCGCGTTGCCCTAGTCGAAGGTTCCTGCAACGCGGCCAAGCAGCATAAAGGCTCGCGCGGTGCGTGTGTCGGCCATGGACGAAATTTCGCTGTCGGTTGCGACGTTCTCAAACTCCGCAAACAGTTTGTCGAAACGGCGCAAAAAGTGGTGCGCGGCATCCCGGAAAATCGGATCCTGCTTCATACGCCCAGCAGTCAAGGCCAGCGAGGAGCGATCTCTGATT
>JAGXHD010000061.1 GCA_024636395.1 Sulfitobacter sp. | reverse complement strand
CGACCAAGGCGGATCTGGCGCTTTGGCAGGGCATCGTGATCTCGGGGGCCTCTCTCAGCATTGGCTGGCTTGCCTATGACGCGATGTGCAAGTCCAGGTTAGGAGAGCGCTCTACCCTCCTGATGTTGCTTCTCTTTGCGCTTCTGGTGGTGATGGCATGGGGCTACAATCAGATATTCACGGGGCGCGCCGCACTGCTCCATCTGGGCGCGTTCACCGCGTCGATCATGACCGGTAATGTGTTTTTCCAGATCATGCCGAACCAGCGGATCGTTGTGGCCGATTTGATGGCAGGCCGCACGCCCGATGCGAAATATGGCAAGATCGCCAAGCTGCGCTCGACCCACAACAACTACCTCACCTTACCCGTGATCTTCCTGATGCTCGCCAACCACTATCCGCTGGCCTTCGCAACAGAATACAACTGGCTTATCGCAAGCCTGATTTTTCTCACCGGTGTCACGATCCGGCATTATTTCAACACCCTGCACGCCACCGGCGCCGGACCACACTGGACCTGGGCCGTCACTGTGCTGTTGATGCTGGTGATCGCCTGGCTCTCGACCGTGCGCGGCCCCGACAGCTACGAGATCGCTGATAGCCGTGATCTGACCGCCTATGAGGCGCGGTTTGCCACCGCCCGCGGCTTCGACGCGGCCTATGATGTGGTGCTGGGCAATTGCTCGATGTGCCACGCCCGCGACCCTGCATGGGAGGGGATGCACTGGGCACCCAAAGGCGTGATGCTGGAGACCCGCAGCGATGTGGCGCGGCACGCCGAGCAGATATTGCTGCACGCGGGGCTGAGCAATGCCATGCCCCCGCCGAACGCCATCACCACCATGACGCCCGAGAGCCGGGGCGTGATCGTATCCTGGGTGCGTGGCGCGCGGGGAGGCTAGCACCGCTCCCGGCTTTCCAAAAAATGCCAATGTCTTGGCCGCCCTCGCGCGGGCAGGAGCCGGATTTGACAACAGGAGCGTAGAGGAAAAGATCCCCCCGCCCCGGACCCCGCACAATGTCGAGATTAACGTCGATGCAGCCTGCAGGGGCTGAACGCAGGACTGCCGCACTCATAAGGCGCAGCAGCCCAACTTTTAACCTACCACGTTGAATCCCGGGCCGTAGGGATAGCCCGTTATGTTCTCGCTGCCGTTCGCCCCGATGATCAAAATATCATGCTCGCGGTAGCCCCCGGCGCCGGGGCGCCCGTCCGCAATCGTCAGCATCGGCTCCATGGAGATGACCATTCCGGGCTCCAGCACGGTATCGATGTCCTCGCGCAGCTCCAACCCCGCCTCGCGGCCGTAGTAGTGAGAAAGAATGCCAAAGGAATGGCCGTAGCCGAAGGTCCGGTATTGCAGCAGGTCACGCTCGGCGAAGAATGCGTTTATTTGGTGCGTGATCTCGGCGCAGCTGGCCCCCGGCTTGAGCAGGCTCATGCCGTATTCATGCGCCGCGACATTGGCCTCCCAGATCCGCAGACTGGCATTGTCCACGTCGCCAACGAACATCGTCCGCTCAAGCGCCGTATAATAGCCTGAGATCATCGGGAAGGTGTTTAGGCTCAGGATATCACCGTGCAGGAGTTTGCGGCTGGTGACGGGGTTATGCGCACCGTCGGTATTGATGCCGGATTGAAACCACACCCATGTGTCGCGGTACTCCGCCTGAGGAAAGAGCCGCGCGATTTCCAGCTCCATCGCGTCACGCCCGGCCATGGCCACGTCGATCTCACGGGTGCCGACGCGCACAGCATCCCGTATTGCATACCCCCCCACGTCGGCAACCTTTGCGCCTGCACGGATCAGATCCAGTTCGGCATCGGACTTATGCATCCGCTGGCGCATGGTAGCGGGCGCCACATCTATGCAGGCTTTCGGCTCCAAAAATTCATCGAGGAGCGCCTTTTGAATGACGCTCAAATGATCTGCTTCGAACCCAATCACCTTGCCGACCCCCGTCACGCCTCTAATCGCGCGCCAGTAGTTGTTCCGCTGCCAATCGGTGTAGGTTATGTTGTCACCGTGGCTGCGCCGCCAAGGCTGGGCCGCGTCGATCCCCGCACTGAGCGTCACGCTGTCTGTCGGCGTCACAACAAGGGCATAGGGCCTGCCGAAGGCGCAATATAGAAATCCCGAATAATACGCGACATTGTGCATCGAGGTGAACACGCAGGCTTGCACCCCAGCACCTGCCATTTCGGCACGCAGCTTGGACAGCCGGTGATCATACTCGGCCGGCGCGAAGGGGAGCACGCGGTCTCCCTGATGGAAACGGTAGTTTTGTGGACGGTCCATGACCTACTCCTTCAAAAGCGCGAACCGCAGATGCTAGGAGAAGGCGGACCTCCCCGCGCACGTACGGCACAGCAAGATCCCGGCGTTCAGGAAGGTTTTACAGGATCGCACTGGGTGCGGGCGACGCCATCGCCAACCTGTCCTTTTAAATGCACTGCAACCCGTGATCGTGGCAAGGCATATTTTCAGGCCGCCGGTCCCCGCAGCCACTGCCTGCGACCCCTCGGTCGGTGATCAAAAGCCGCACCTTTGATGCAGCCGGCAGGCGCCTGCGTTATCCTTGGATCAACAGGGTGGAACTTCTCAAGATGATGTTGCTGATGCGCTGGCGCTTATCGATCTGTTTCAAGCCAATGGGTAACGAGCAGCCGATCTGTCAAAATAATCAGCATACTCATCAAAATCCGGATCCCGCGACGCCGCCAGGCCCCCTGTTCGACACACCCTGCCAGCTGATCCGGCGATTCAACCAGCATTTGATCGCCGCGTTCCGAACACGCCTCGAAAGTGAGGAGCATGATGTCGCCGCAGTTGAATTCCCCCCAAAGTGCAGGCCGGTCTGGATAACGTGAGGCTGGTGGGGAGCATCCCCCGCGACCGACCGATCATCGGCGGTCGCGGTAACCGGCTTGTGCCCTATACAGCATATAAACACGGCTGTCAGCTCGTTCTCACCACGAGCCGCGCGGAGCAACTGAAGCAGATCACACCCCTTGCCGGTCCCCAGTAGCGAGAGAGCGTGACCCAGCTGACCGAGGCCGATCGCGCCATGCTGGTCGCTTTGCTGCAATACCGCTTCAACTGCCCACGGATCAGGCCGCGCGAACAGGCGCTGCTTTTTCCAGCGGCAAGGACCATACGACGCACAAGCCCCGCGCCGTGCCGGGCAGCGGCGAGAGGATCTCGAGAGTGCTGCCAGATTGATTACAGAGTTCCTGCACGATCGACAGACCAAGGCCGAAACCTTCAGACGTTGGCGCCCGGCGGAAAAAGCGGCTTTGGACCGCGTCCAGCTCAGCGGGCGTGAGTGGATCGCAATCATTGGAGATCAGTACACGCCCGGCAGTGCCGGCATCTACCAGAACGGCCCCGTCACCCGAGGCGTGTTTAACAGCGTTATCAAAGAGATTGGTGAGGATGATCCCGATGGCATCGGGGTCGATGAGGCTGATCCATTCGCCCTGTGGCGCGATAACTGTCAGGTTCGGCGGCGCGCCACTGCGCTCGCGCATCTCCCGTAACAGCAGGCTGATCACCGGCCGTACATCCGCAGGCGCAGCGGCGTTTCCCAGCCCTGCTTGCGCGCGGGCCATCTGCAAAAGCCGCTCGATCAGCCGCGTCAAACGCTTGAGACCCTGCTCGATCTCGGCAGCGCTCTGGATGCTAGCAGGATCTGCGATCTTCGCCCGGAGCCGCTGAACCTGGGCGAGACAGATCGCCACAGGTGTGCGCAACTCATGCGCAGCGTTGGTTGCAAAGGCACGCTCGGCCCCCAGCGCAGCATCGAGCCGTGCCATGAGGATATCGATCTTGGCCACCGCCGGCTCGATCTCCGCAAAGGCATTCCGGCGGCTTATGGGTGTCAGATCATGGGCGTTCTTGGTTGCAATGTCGGCGGCCAGATCGACGATCACATCAACAGAGCGCTTTACCGCGCGAAACGCCGCCAGCGCCACCAGTCCCCCGAGCAGCGCAAAACCCGCAATGACCCCCATGACGACATCTCTAATCGCCTCATTCCGTTCGGCCATCGGGGCTGACACGATGACTGCCAGTGGGCCGGAGCGCAGTGCCGCGATGCGGTCGTCCTGCACGGTGCTCAGACCGGGCTGCACAGGTACCGCCAGCGGAACCGGGCCCGCTCCCGCAGACCTGATCAGGACAGTCCCTGTCTGCTCAACAATCCAAAAAGAGGAGCGCTCGTCAGAGCCATGGGTCTCCCTCTCGAACGCCAGCAACTGCGCAAGATCACCCTCACTTCCTCCCGCCTGCCTCGCCTCATACACCGCGAGGATCAGATGCGCCTTGCTGCTCAGCGCCAGATCTTGAAGCTCGTCGTATTCCTCGAGCACGAGCGTGTAGACGATAAACACGCCCAGAATCGCTGCCAACGCACTGGGCAACAGCGTTGATCTGAGCAATGTACGCAGGAGACTGGGGTTGTGTGGTGTCATGGGCTGAGAGAATAGCCCATGCCACGGTGCGTCACTATGAGATCCTTGCCGAGCTTGCCACGCAAGCGGCTGATATGAGCCTCAAGCGCATTGCTCTCGACCTCCTCACCGTAGGCATAGACCGCAGCCTCGAGGCTCTCCTTGGGGACGATCTTGGATTTCCGGCGCAGCAGCACTTCAAGGACGGTCCATTCCTTGACAGTGAGACGCACATCCTGCCCTGCCCTGATGACGCTATGATCCGAAAGGTGGATGACCATATCGCGGAGCTCGACCGTCTGGGTGCTCTGGTCCATGCTGCGACGACACACCGTTTGGATCCGCGCCTTCACTTCGTCGAGATCGAAGGGTTTGATCACGTAATCATCCGCCCCCCGGTTCAGCCCGTCGATCCGGTCCGAGACCTTGTCGCGGGCGGTCAGGATGATGATCGGTGTGCTGATATGGCGGTCGCGGACCGCGCTGAGGAACGACAGCCCATCGCCGTCGGGGAGTTGCAGATCCAGCAACACCACATCGTATTCAAGCGTGCGGATCGCGCTGTTGGCCTCGTCGAGCGTCGTGAACCATTCGACGATATGATGGTCCGCCTCCAGATGCTCGCGCAGCGGACGGGCCAAAGCACCCTCGTCTTCGATCAGCAAAATGCGCATGGTGTATCCTGCAAATGCGGTTGTGGCCTCGGGGTCAGCATAGAACAACGGGGTAAACTTACCATACGTCGCCGCGATCAGGGAGTACCCATCGCGCGGACCACGACCCCGATCAGATACACGCCATTGGCACACAACAGGCACATCGTCGCGAGCGATCCAAGATCCTTCGCATCACGGGCAAAGACCTGCCAATCGGGCGCAAGATGATCCACGATACATTCAATCGCAGTATTGAGCGCCTCGACCGCGATCAGCACCAACAGCAGCACCGCCATGATGCAATATTCGGCCAGCCCGGCTCCGGCGAACGCGAGAACAGCCACGCAAACCGGCACCGCCATCAAGATGTGGCGGAACGCGGTCTCCTGCCATAGCCGCCTGATCCCGCCAATAGAATAGCCTGCAGCAGCGAAAACACTGTCTCTTATACACATCT
>JAGXHD010000060.1 GCA_024636395.1 Sulfitobacter sp. | reverse complement strand
ATGTGTATAAGAGACAGACCCACCAGCGGGCAACAGACGTTCATCTTCGACAGCCGCAAACTTGCCAACCGGCGCCAGCGCGGCATCGTTTCCGGCCTGCTGGTGACAACAAGCCTCGTGGCGGTGCTCGCGCTCTTTGCGTGGAGCCAAAGGACTGCGGCGATTAAAGGCCAGCAAATGGCGGAGGCGGCCCTTCGCGAGGCAGTCAAGGCCGCAGATACGATGACCTTTGATCTCGCCGCCGAGTTGCAGATCAGCCGCGTGCCGCAGCAACTGTCCCGCTCGATACTGGAAAAAACACTGAGCCTTCAAGAATCGCTGGGCGAGAACTTTCCGGACGATCCAGCGCTACTGCGCAGCCGGATTTCAAGCCAGATCCTCGTCGGCAAGGTTCTGGAGCGCAAGAACGATAATGACGCCGCGATGCGAATCTATGAGGAAGCGCTTGCCAATGCCGAGCGGAGTGCTGCGCCATCACAGGCCAGCATCGGCGACAAGAGTTATCTGCCGCTGGTGTGGATGTACATCGGTGCCTTGCAGACGGATCGCGCGGAATACGAACAGGCCGTGACATCGTTGCAAAAGTCACTCGATCTCTATCTCGCAGCCGATGAGAAAAGCCGCACGCACATCACCTATCGCGAGCGGGTGTCCGAAGCGCACATGTTTCTCGCGGTGCCGCAAATGAGATTGGGCCGATATCAGCAAGCGGATGGAAATCTGACCAAGGCGCTAGAGGTTTTGCGCGCCCTGAAAGATGATTTTGATGCTGATTTCGACACTTTCGTTGATCTGCCGCACCTGCTCACCCTCTCTGCGGAGGCGAAGCTCAACCTCGGCCAGAACGATGCGGCAAGGGCGCTTTACGAAGAAGCGCTCGCTGTCGCAAAGGCGAACTTTGTCGAAGCGCCGGAAAATGCGCGCGTAGCGAATGCGTATATGACTGCATTTGTCGATCTTGGGGACTATCGCCGCCGCGAGGCGGACGCCCCTGCGGCAGAGGCGCTCTATTTGGAGGCCTACGAGGTCGCCCGTGAAGATATGGCGATAGATGCGCGTGATGTGGCTGCAATCAACAGCTACGCTGTTTTGCTAGACCGTCTTGCGACTGTTGCGACCGAGCGGGGCGATTACAAAACAGCAGCTGACAGGGTGCAGGAGGCGCTGGGGTATCAGCGGGCGTTGATCGAGAACGAGCCCGAGAATGTAAAGTACCTCGGCGATGTAATCTACACGTTGGGCCAACTCGGCCATAGCAACATGCAGTTGGAACAGCACGAAGCGGCGATCGACGCGCTGCAGGAATCACTGGTTCTTGCGGGTCGTTTGTCCGAACTGGGCGTCGAGCCGCATTATGACACGATCCTCAGCACGCAGGAAACGCTGGTAGGGGCGTTGCGCCGGACTGGCGACAGAAAAGGCGCGCGGGCACTGAACGCGCAAATTCGCGCAGGCGCGGATCAGGCGCTCACGGACTATCCTGCGGATACCTTTATCAACCGCTATCTTGCGGTAGCCGCATCCAACGAGGGTCGTCTGTATATCGACGCCCAGGATCAGGCGGCGGCGCAACCTTGGCTCGAGGAGGCTGTGGCGCGTTTCCGGACCTTGCATGAAGGTCAACCGAACCCGATGGCGTTCGGGCGCGACCTGCACCTTGTTCTCAACCAGTTGGCGGAGAATGAAACTGCACTGGAGCGTTACGCTGACGCGATTTTGAACGCGCGCGCTGCTCTGGATCTTGTTCGTAAGATCGCCGTGAACGATCCGGACAATGACCTGCTCAAGTATGACGCATTTTGCTCACTGGAGCTGATCGCAACCGCCCAAGAAAAGCTCGACGATCCCGATTCCGCCTACGCCACAAGGCTGGACTCCGTCGCGACCATCGAAGGCCTCGCAGAGCGTAAGCCCGACTATGTCGCATGGCAGAGGGACTTCATCACGGCCATCGATAAGATGGGCATGCTGCTCTACCGTTATAACCATTATGAGCAAGCGACTGCGATGTTTGAAGAGATCGTGCGTAAGTCCGATCTTTTGCTCGCAACCTACCCCTATGATGAGACGTTCGCGTTCTTCGCCACAGATGGTCGTCAATATCTCGCCCTCACACTCGCGCGCTGGTCCGAGAGTCAGATTGCAAATGGTGAATTCGGCTCTGCGGTGCAAAACGCCGAGCGCGCTTTGAAGAGCTTTCCGTCAAACCTTTGGATCAAGTCATATCTCGCCAACGCCTATATGGTGAATGGAAACACGGCGCAGGCACGCGATCTCTATCTTGCGCATCGCGGTCAGACTTTCGACAGTGGCCAGACATGGGAATATATCGTTAAAACCGATTTCGAAAACATGCGCAGGATCGATATCGACAGGCTGCTGATGGATGAAATCCTTGCGGCCTTTGACGCGGCGCAGTAGCCCGTGATGATGTTTGCATGCCTGCGCTGCCCTGGTTGGCACCTGACTGCAGTTGCTAAGCAGGCAAATCCAGCACCAGCACTTTTGCTTCGCCCACCTGGTCAATGGCCCCGCCTGTGACAGGCCCGAACTGAATACGCCGGCCGGCGATGACGACGTCGCTGATCTCGAAGAGCCCGAGTAGATCTACCACTCGATCGGCATCGGTGGGCGTGTCCGTGCGTCCCTGTGAAATGTCTAGGCGCGTGATGTGTCCACCGGCTGCAGTTTCCAGGGCAGCGCTTTGTGCATCAAACTCCGCGCGCAGGTCGGTTTCTTCCTTCAGAAGCGCGGCTCGGTCTTCGGGATCTGGCCGGGGCCTATCAGCTTGCCACACTGACAATGCGTCCTGATCAAGCATTTCGCGTGCCCGGCTCTGTGCCAGCAGCAGCTTGGCCGGTTGCCCTGCCATCGCAAGCCATTCCTCCATAAGGGCCGTCGCCATGACGCGGTCAAAACCGGGCGCATTTGGACAGACGATCTCCAGCGTGAAACTCGACGGCGGGCCATTGACCGCATTTTTCAGGAGTGCGCGCGCGGACGCCTTGATTGTGCGGTGGTCGTCGAGCCCAAGCTGGATGGGACCGGTTATTCCGATACGCACGCGCTGCCGCCAGACGGGGCGGGCACGATCCTGGCCATGCGCTTGACGTGCCGCCGCAATCAACGCCAGCACGTTGCTAAGGTCCTTCTTTCGCTCTTGTACGGACAGTTTTTCCCAAGGCACCAGCAAAGTGTGTCGACGCCTTGCGTCATCGCGAATTCCGTCTTCAGCCTGCGTCCAGCCTGCACAGAAACGCTCGGCGCACCAACGGCTTTGCTCTGCCTTTTGCAGTCGGCGGGTTAGGTCTGCGTCAGTTTCAATTCGGGCGGCAGCGTCGTTCTGGATGCGCAGCTGGTCGTGCGGGTCTTGCGGTGGCGGTACCAGACCGGCGTACCTGAGCATGTCGAGCGCGCCGATGCCTGCGCGCCTGTTTGAGCGTTGGCGGTCTGCCGAAATATGTTCGAAGGGCAGATCTTCCGCGGGGCGCTGGTCGCGGATGATCGTGCGCCAGGCATCATGCATCCTTTTGCCCAGATCATGCTCCAAAGTGTCCAGGGCGACGTCACGTCTGTGTACACTGGTCCCACCAAAGACAAATATTCCCTCGGACAGGTTCGTGACAGGTTCGGGACCGATGGTTCCCGACATCCGCATACGCACGAAGATCGGGGCGAGCAGCAGGCGCTTTTCTTCTTGCATCCGGCGTATCCGCATGGCGATGCGCGCGCTGCACCCATCGTCCGCTGCCGCTACGATAATGGCCGTAAAGGGTACGTCGGACGCGGCATCCAGCATCGGCGCCAGCTCGTCGTCATGCATGTCTGGGCCCAGATGCAAAGCATCGAGCGGGAGAGGTCCGTGAAAATCCACAGCCTGCTGTAGCCCTGGATAGTCCTGACGGATCATCCAACTGACCTCGGCGGCCTCTTTGTCGATAGCCGAGATGCGGGTGCGTTCGAGGTTGGGATGGTGCAGCCTTTGGGCAGCCTCTTCGGCGACGGCAAAGCCGGTGCTGCCCATGCCGATTATGGCCAGATGCACACGGTCCTGCTGTTTTGTCATCGCGAGGTCGGAAAAATCGACATCGCAAAACAGCGATCGCGCGGTCAGGCCACTTTCGCTGATCCATTTGCAACTGGCTGTCATGGGTGATCACAGATGCACGGCGCGCGCCAGTGCATCGTCGTCGAGTCGCAAGGTGATGATCGACGGATCAATCCCCGCAACCGCTAGTTTCGCCGCTCGCTCGGCGTTGATATGGGCATCCGGATCTCCCAGTATAATGCGCGTCGGCGCTCTGCCCAGATCGGCGATATAGCTTTGTGGTTCCGACAGATCCGAAGGGACAGCGCGGGTTCCAACGTATCTAAGATTCGGACCAAGCACCCCCAGGCGGTCAGGTGTATCGAGCACCGTCGTCTGGCCGCCCCCCTTCCCGGAATGCAGGTGCAGCCGTGCCGTCTCCTCCGCGAAAGAAAGAGAAAACGCATCGGCTCCGATCAATACGATATGTCCGCGGCGGCGCCTGATGTGTCGCCGGATCAACGCTTTGGCAGCGATTGCCAACAGCAAGGCAAACACTGCCGAAATTGTCGTCAGCATCCCCAAAAACCGTGCGGCAATCAGATAGCCTGTTTCGACTGTCAGATAGATCGCGTCGCCCCCGAAGGCGAGAAGCGATCTGTAAAGCGCATCTTGGACCGCGCGCACAGTGACCGGGCAGCTGCCGGTGGGACAATCGTGATTGAACCAGCCGAGGAAGCCGAAAAGGACCGTTGTCAGGGCAAGCACGCCCACTATCGTAACGGGAAAAAGGCGGCTCTTGTCGTTCACAATTTCAGACTTTCGAAGTCCAGGCACGGATGACGTTGCATTAGTACTGCGTGGGCTCGGCCATAGCATCGCCACCTGCAAGCAGGCGCGCGCGGAACTCAGCTACATTAAGCGGTTTGATCACCTCGTAGGGCCGTTCGCAATCGGGACTGTCGGCCGCAAGTCGCTTCACAGTGTTGAAAAATACCCTCAGGATTGCGCCCTCCCGACGCTGAATCCGCGATCGCGATAATTCAGACGTTCGGCTTGCCTTGAGTTGTGACACTAGCCGGTAGGGCGGCGAAAGCGTCGTCGCGATCAACGTTGTTGGGATATCATAGAGATAGGGACCGATCGACGCGAAGGTCTTGTCGCGGGTACGCTTGTCCTTTTCTGACGCGGGTAGAACAATTTTCTCATGCCGGAGCCCAAGCGCAGCAATCTGTGGTTCTTTGAGCATGTCCAGCAAGTCGTGGCGCAGGACTTCGACCCCCTCCAGATCATCGGGCACGAGGATGACCAGGTGCGAGAACCGATATCCTTCGCCGGCTCTCGGGTTAATACTGTCATCGCTCCGCTTTGGCGCAATCTCCAGAGCAAAGCGGCCCTTGAAAATATCCAGCAGCATATTGCGGAAATACCCCGTCGCCAGACCGGTGGAAGACGCCAACTCGATCAAGGGCATGGAGTAATGTTTCGTCAACGGGTTGAGCTCTGGGTTCTGTAGCGGATCTTCGGCCGGGTCGTCATCGCCGAGACCGTCGCTGAAAAAGAATGTTTGCGGCGACAACGCGGAGCGGATTACTTCGCGCAACGAGGCGCGCAAGACTTCGCGTAGCGTCTCCGTTTGAAAATCCTGCGTCAGACAATGGTAGCACTGGCTGAGATAAAATACCGACAGTCCCGGAATATCGACAATGATCGTCGGACGCCCCAACGCATGCATCAGCCCCACCTCGTAGATCACATTCGGGCTGGCCCGTTCACGCAGCACATCCCCGTCTTTGGTCTCGTGCGCGGGACCGCTGCAATCGAAGATGCCCAGATCACATTCATCTATGCGTGCGAAGACCTCGCTGGTGATGTCGCCCGCACCGCCCGACGGGGGCCCGAAGACGCGCAGACGCAACTTGCCTTTCAATTCTTCGTTCAATTCGTCGACCAATTCCTGCACCACACTGCGCAGGTTGGGCATATGGTCGGACATCCTGCCGCCCGCTGAATCCAGTAAGGTGTCACGGGCTGGAT
>JAGXHD010000059.1 GCA_024636395.1 Sulfitobacter sp. | reverse complement strand
TGCGTCAAATCCATGATGTGGATGCCGTTGCGCGCGCCGTAGATGTACGGACCCATACGCGGGTTCCAGCGCTGTGTCTGGTGACCAAAGTGTACGCCTGCTTCGAGCAGTTGGCGCATGGAGAACTCAGGAAGAGCCATGTCGTTATACCTTTCCGGTTTAGCCTCGTCGGGGGAATGACCCAAGGATTTGGGCCAACCGGCGGAACCTTTGGGATGTCTCCCCATCGGACCCATCCCCGACTGCGGGATGAAGTAGGGCGCGGATACCCCAGCCCGCGTCACTTCGCAAGGGTAAATGCAGGTTTATGCAGGCGCTACCGCCAGCCTCCCCGTGTGGGCTGCGCGCACTGCCGCTTCACACGCCGCGGCGAGCGATTTGCGGTTCTCAAAATCTGCCACGGACAGTGGCGCGCAGTAGATTACCTCAACCGAGCCAGAGCGTGCGGGGGCCAGCATGGACAGCAGATGCGTGCCAAAGGCCATGCTTCCCCACCACCCGTAGAACCGCGCATCCGTGCCGGGCGGCGCACGGTAGATCACGGCTACGGGCTGCACCGCGATCCGGTCGCGCAACTCGGGCGCGAAGAACGCCTCGAAAAGCGTTGTTTTGAAAGGTAATACCTGCATTCCATCGGTGCTGGTGCCTTCCGGAAAAAACAACAGCTTGTGCCCTGCAAGCAGGCGGGTACGGAAAATCCCGGTTTGCAGCCTTGCGCGCGCCGGATTGCGCTCGATAAAGACCGTGCCCGTCGCGCGGGCCAGCCAGCCGATTCCGGGCCATGACGCGACCTCGGATTTCGAGACGAAATAGATCCGTTTGGCTGCATTGAGCGCAAAGATATCAAGCCAGCTGCTGTGGTTGGCCACGACAGCCCCGCGTCCCGTCATGGGCGTTCCGCTGATATGAAAGCCGATCCCGATGATGCGTAGCGCATTGCGGCAAACGAAGGACGTGATGTGCGGTGTGAGCGGGCGGTGCTGCCCGAAAAGCGTCCGCTCGATTGCCCGCAAAACAATCAATATGATCAATCCGCCGAATACGAGCACGGTCAAGGCTCCGGCTCGCAAGCCGATCCGCGCTAGATCAAGGATGCGCAGCTTCGGCATGTCAGGATGGCTTCCCTTGTCCCAAGGCACGCTCATGATGCATGCCTCGTATATATTTTGGCCTGACGCGTGTTGAGCCTGGCCGTGTCCATGATCAGACAGACGTCTGTGGTGTTGAACCTGTGATCCACAAAAGCGCCCTCCCCCACATGGCCGCCCAGACGCAGATAGGCTTTGATCAGGCTTGGCACGGCGCGCATGGCGGCGCGCCGGTCGAGCGTGTCGGGACAGAGCAGATCCATCCGCTGGAACGCCTCCGGCCGCGCCGTGACCCGCAGCGCGGGTGGGGCAAGATGGCGGTGGTGCAACATCGACAAAGGTGCCGCCAGCGCGTCCGTGTCGGTTCCGTGAAAGCTGGCTACACCGAACATCAGCTCGATCCTGTGGGTTGCCACATAGTCCGCGAGCCCACCCCAAAGGCAGTGCATTGCAGTACCGCCGCGGAAGTCTGGATGCAGGCACGAGCGGCCCAGCTCCAAAAGCCTGCGCCCGGAGGATTTGAGCAGGCTCAGATCGTATTCGCTGTCGGAGTAGAAGCCTCCTGCCCGCTCGGCACGGCAGCCGCGCAACAATCGGTAGACGCCGATGACCTGCGCACTGGGCGTATGGGTCAGGATCATATGGTCAAAGTAAGGGTCGAAGTGATCCCGCTCCAACCTTTGATCGTGATCGACCAGATCCCCGCCGCCGCCCAGTTCGCGTACGAATACATCGTAGCGCAGCCGCTGCGCCGCCTGCAACTCCGCCTGTGTCTCAACCAGCTTAACCGTAAAGGGCGCGCAGTGTGGACGCATCATGACACTCGCTTTGATTTGTTCGCTACCGCCGTAGGTATTCCGGTGCAAATTGGCAACGCGGAGAAGCTTTTGCAGTTCAACCTTAGGTGGATGTCTTGAATACAGATCATATCATTACAAAGTGATAGGCACGTAAGCGGCGCCTATGTCTCGAAGACGGGCGTTAAAGCAATTCTTGTGCTGTCGATCACGACTTTGCCCGCTTCCCTGAAATTGACCGTGAGTTTGCCGCCAATGTTGCTTTGTACCTGCCCCACACCCCAATCTGGCATTGCTGGATGCCGAACCAGCATTCCCGGCGTCAAGATCGCGTTATAATCTTCCATATGTTTCCTGTTTTGCTTCCTCTACCCTTAGATAGTTGCCTTGTTTCAGTGTCTGCCGTTTCGCACCTGCAAATTAGCTATCAAGGAGATCAGTCCAATGGGCCAAGACACCACTTTCGCCGCGTTGATCGGCAGCCGCATCTGCCATGATCTGATATCGCCAATCGGCGCGATCAACAACGGGATTGAGCTGATCGAGATGAGTGTACCCTCACTCGGCCCGGAAATGGCGTTGATTTCGGAAAGTGTGACGAACGCCAGCGCGCGCATCCAGTTCTTCCGCATCGCGTTTGGGGCTGCAGAGGTCCAGCTGCTGGGTCGGCCCGAGGTGACGTCGATCCTCAAAGATGTTTATGCAGGATCGCGGCTGAGCGTGGCCTGGGGGCCGCTGGAGCCGCAGGAGCGCCGGATGATCAGGCTCACGTTTCTGGCACTGATGTGCATGGAAACCGGCATGCCCTACGGTGGCCGCATCGAAGTGGCCCGAAGGGGCGACGCTATTGTGGTGACGGGATACGCCGATAAATTCAAGATCGACAACGAGTTGTGGGGCGCCCTTGATACAAGCGCGCCGGCGAACGACCTGCGACCTGCGCATGTGCAATTTGGGTTGCTGCCTGTCATCGCCGCCGATGAGGGACGCACGCTCGAGACAAGTACAGCCGGAGAGACGATCACGATCAGTTTTTGAGAGACAATAGCCCACCAAAGGTCAGCTGTTATTCAGGCCCGCACCGTTCCATTGCCAGTAACCTGATATTTGAAACTGGTAAGCTGCGCCGCGCCCACCGGCCCGCGCGCGTGCATCTTTCCGGTGGCGATGCCGATCTCGGCGCCCATTCCGAACTCCCCGCCGTCGGCAAACTGGGTCGAGGCGTTGTGCATCACGATGGCACTGTCGAGCGTATTGAGGAAGGTCTGCGCGGCGATCGGATCTTCGGTGAGGATGCAGTCGGTGTGGTTGGAGCCGTATCGCCGGATGTGCGCCATCGCCTCGTCGAGCCCGGCGACCTCCCGCGCGGCGATGATCATATCCAGATACTCGTGACCCCAGTCGCTTTCGTCAGCCACCGTCACGCCATTGATCTTTTGCAGACCAGCGTCACCGCGCACCTGCACGCCTGCATCTATCAGCGCGCGGATCACGCCGGTGCCAATGGTGGCACTGACGTCCTTATGGATCAGCAAACACTCGGCAGAGCCGCAAACGCCCGTGCGCCGCGTTTTGGCGTTCAGCACGACTTTGAGCACTTTCTCTGGGTCGGCTTCCTTGTCGATATAGATGTGCACTATGCCTTCGAGATGGGCGAAAACCGGCACGCGCGCCTCGCGCTGGACCAGCCCCACCAGCCCCTTCCCCCCGCGCGGGACGATCACGTCTATAGTGCCAGTCATGGTCAGCATTGCCCGCACCGCCGCCCGGTCGCGGGTCGGCACCAGCTGGATGGCATCCTCGGGCAGGTCCGCATCGCGCAAACCCTGCTGGAGGCAGTCGTGCAACGCGAGCGAGCTATGAAAACTCTCCGAGCCACCGCGCAGGATCACTGCATTGCCCGCCTTGAGGCACAGGGCACCGGCATCGGCGGTCACGTTGGGGCGGCTCTCGTAGATCACGCCGATCACGCCCAAGGGCGTGCGCACGCGTTTGATGTGCAGCCCGCTGGGTTGGTCCCATTCCGCCAGTATCTCACCCACGGGATCGTCCTGCGCCGCGATCGCGCGCAGCCCGTCGATGATGCCCTGCAAGCGGGCCTCGTCAAGCTTCAGGCGGTCGAGCAGTGCGGGCGTCAGTCCCTTTTTCGTGCCGTACTCCATATCCTCCGCATTGGCCTCGAGGATCGCTGCCCGGTTTTTCCAGACCGCGTCGGCGGCTGAAATCAGGGCCGCGCGTTTGCGCTCGGCGCTGGCAGTCGCGAGAACGGTTGCGGCCGCTTTCGCGCGGGCGCCGATATCTGCCATCAGGTTCAAAATCTCTGTCATGTCCGTCTCCTCACAAAGCCATATCATCGCGGTGGATCAGCGCTGCGCGCCCCGGATAGCCCAGCAACGCTTCGATCTCGGCGCTTTGGTGCCCTTTGATCAGGCTCGCTTCTGCGGCTGAATAGCGGGCAAGGCCGGAGCCGATCCCTGCCCCGTCCGGCCCCAG
This sequence comes from Sulfitobacter sp., assembly GCA_024636395.1. Classification (GTDB taxonomy): domain Bacteria; phylum Pseudomonadota; class Alphaproteobacteria; order Rhodobacterales; family Rhodobacteraceae; genus JAGXHD01. Next base: position 1,761 of record JAGXHD010000059.1, on the reverse strand, counting down.
GAGCGCCACGGCATCACCGCGCTCGAAACTGCCTGAAACGGCGGTGATCCCGGCGGGCAGCAAGCTTTTACCGCGCCCCAACGCAGCGACAGCGCCTGCGTCAAGGGTCACACTGCCGATCGGCTTCATCGCATTGATCCAGCCTTTCCGCGCGGCCTGTGGATCGGTCTGGGGCGTAAACCATGTGGCGTTCGCACCCTGCGCGAGTGCCTGCAACGGGCGCATCACGAAACCTTCGGCGATGGCCATGGCACAACCGGCCGAGACAGCCGTTTTTGCCGCCATGAGCTTGGTTTTCATGCCGCCCTTGCTGAGACCGGATCCGGCATCGCCGGCCATCGCCTCGATCTGCGGGGTGATCCGGTCAATCACGTCGAAGCGTGTGGCGGTCGGGTCATCCGAAGGATTGGCGTTATAGAAACCGTCCACGTCCGAAAGCAACACCAGCTGGTCCGCACCCACAGTCACCGCGATCTGGGCGGCGAGGCGGTCATTGTCGCCAAAGCGGATCTCGTCAGTGGCGACCGTATCATTCTCGTTTACGATGGGCACGGCCCCGAAGCCCAGCAGCGTTTCGAGCGTGGCACGGCTGTTGAGATATCTACGACGATTTGCGCTGTCCTCCAGCGTGACGAGGACCTGCGCAGTCGTGATCCCGTGGGGACCCAGCACTTCCTCATAGGCGCGGGCGAGCCGGATCTGACCCACGGCTGCGGCGGCCTGTGATTGCTCGAGGGGCAGTGGGCCAAGGCCGAGGTTCAGCACACCGCGCCCCAGCGCGATAGACCCCGACGAGACGAGAACCACGTCAGTTCCCTGCCCTTTGAGCCAAGCGACATCTTGCGCCAATGAGGCCAGCCAGTCGGCGCGCAGGCTGCCAGTGGCGCGGTCGACCAACAGGGCCGAGCCGATCTTGACCACGAGGCGCTTTGCGGACGTCAGGGCTGCCAAGGTGCTTCCTCCTCGGCAGGCTTCTGACGGATCCGGTCGTCATCGATCTCGCTGCGCAGGGCGCGCAGCACCTCCACGGTATTGATCTTGGCCACGGAAGACATCTGCATAACCGGACCGGGACAAGTTTTTTTCAAATCAGCGTATGCGCTTGCGAGCTGTTCTTCATCCATAGCGTCAATCTTGTTTAGCACTGTGATGCGCGGCCGGTTGGCCAGATCCCCGCCATAGGCCTCCAACTCACCGATGATGGTCTGGTAGTCCTCCACGACAGTCTCGGACGTTCCGTCAACCAGATGCAAAAGCACAGCACAGCGCTCCACATGGCCCAGAAACCTGTGACCGAGGCCGCGCCCCTCGTGTGCGCCCTCGATGAGGCCAGGAATGTCGGCGACGACAAATTCGGCATTGTCCACGCCCACGACGCCCAGATTGGGGTGCAGTGTGGTGAAGGGATAATCGGCGATTTTGGGACGTGCATTCGACGTGGCAGCCAGAAAGGTCGACTTGCCTGCATTGGGCAGCCCCAGCAGCCCCACATCGGCGATGAGCTTGAGACGCAGCCAGAGCGTGCGCTCCACCCCGTCCTGACCGGGATTTGAGCGGCGCGGTGCCTGATTGGTGGCGGATTTGAAATGCAGGTTGCCCCAGCCACCGTTGCCCCCGCGCGCAAGCTCGACACGCTGGCCCAACTCGGTCATGTCGAAGATGACCGTCTCCTCGTCCTCGTCGAGTATTTCGGTGCCCACGGGCACGCGCAGAACGATGTCGTCGCCGTCCTTCCCAGTGCGCTGCTTGCCCATGCCGGGC
>JAGXHD010000058.1 GCA_024636395.1 Sulfitobacter sp. | reverse complement strand
GTGGCAATCTGGGACACTGCGAAAACGGCAAAGGACGTGACTGCAACGCTCATGTCCTGCGGTCCCAGTCAGCTTTGCACAGCACCATTTTCTGAATGTGGACAGGCTCTTGCGCAGAAAGGCTTGTCTGTTCGACAATATTCCCGCGCTCAAAACCGAGTTTTTGCAGGACATTGGAGGAGGCATCGTTTCCGATGACATAGCCCGAGACCAAATCAGCATCCGACTGGTCAAAATACTGTGCGATAACGGCGCGCGCAGCCTCGGTAGCATAACCTGCTCCCCAAAACGGTTGCCCCAACCAAAAGCCCAATTCGTCCTCAATCGAACAAGACCCAATTACCTGATCCGCAAGCGTCACGGCATAGATGCCCTTGGCCGTTGGTGCATGGGTCGTGATAAAGCTGTGGGCATCCGCGACCGCGTATGGGTGCGGTACGCGGACCAACCAGCGCGCAACCTCATAGTCTCCGACCAGATCGGCCACCTGTGCGGCGTCCGCCGGGCGAAAGCGGCGCAGCGTCAGCCGTTTAGTCGTGATGCAATCAGCCATGGGAATTTTCCCCCGGAACGAAAAAGGGATCGGCGGTATCGCCGATCCCTCACTGTTTTTACCTTGCGGGTGCGGCTTACTCTGCGGCTTCCGCCACTGGCAGAACCGAAATGAACGTGCGGTTTTTAAGGCCTTTGTGGAACTGGACCTTGCCATCCACTACGGCAAAGATCGTGTGATCCTTGCCCATGCCCACGCCAGCACCCGGCCAGAACTTCGTGCCGCGCTGACGCACGACGATGTTGCCCGGAATAACAGCTTCGCCGCCGTACTTTTTCACGCCAAGGCGACGACCAGCTGAGTCGCGACCGTTACGGGATGAACCGCCTGCTTTTTTATGTGCCATTGGTGTCTCTCCTTAGCCTTTTGCCAGTTCTTTGGCCTGTGCAATCCAGTCTTCACGACCGACACGACCTTTGAACGACAGTTTCTCTTCGATCGCTTCCACGTCGGCATCGGTCCATTTCGCGATCTGTGCGAATGTGGTCACGCCTTCGCCGTGCAGCTTCTTGACAATGACCGGACCAACGCCGGAAATCTGGGACAGGTCGTCGCCGCCCTTATCTGCCTTCTTCGCCTTGGCGGGGGCAGCTTTTTCAGCCTTCTCTGCCTTGGGTGCCGCAACTTTTGCTTTTGGCGCAGCTTTATCAGCCTTCTTGGGCGCGGCCACTTTGGCAGCACCTTTGCCGGCTTTTGCCTGCTTGGCCGATTCACCGCGACCGGTCAGGTTCACGCCATAGCTTTTCTCTTCCATCGCGGCCACGGCAGCAGCGCTGACAGACCCTGTGCCGATGGCGGCCTTGGCTTTCGACTTGCCCGCGCCGGATGCCAGAATGTCACCGATCTTGATCAATGTCAGCTTCTGGCGGTGACCCTTGGTGCGCTTGGATGAATGTTTACGACGGCGCTTCACAAAGTGAATGACCTTTTCGCCTTTGATCTGGTCGACCACTTCGGCTTCGACGCCGGCGTCTTTCACCAGAGGCACGCCAACCTTGGGGCTGTCGCCACCCAGCATCAGCACTTCGTTAAACAGAACCGTCTCGCCGGCATCAGCAGCCAAACGTTCAACCCGCAGCATATCGCCGGAGTGAACCTTGTACTGCTTGCCACCTGTCTTGATGACCGCAAACATGCGTTTTTCCTTCATGTCATCGCGTCCTGTGGCATCCACCTGGGATTTGATGCGGACAATGCCGCGCCTCGGACTGCGCACCCCGTTTAGGGATGATCAAATAATAAAAAGGCACCCAGCCATGGGCACCTGTCGGTACGAAGTCGCCAGATGCACCTTTGCTGGCAGCTTGTCAAGCAACAGTCGCGCAGAAACCGCCCTGCCCGCCCTACAATTCCTCTGCCGTCATATTCAGCGCGACCGCCCGCCCCAGAGCATAGGAAATATCCTCATAAGCTTTGCCAAATCCGTCGAACAGACCCCGGTTCAACGCTTGACCGGAGTCAGTATTCGCATACGCCAGATAGTCGCGCAGGTCATCGTCGCTCAGCGGATGATAGGCCAGCAACAGATACCCAAAAAGCCACGAGGTCGTATCCTTCGTGATCTCCTCAGCATCAGCAGTAACCGAGTCCAGCATCTCTTGCTGCGTCATCGTCACGGCGCCGCCATCAGCTATCCCGCGCAGAAACTGATAATTCGAATTCATCGCGCTGGTCACGTTGCGGTCAATCATATCGCCAGACGCAACCATCGACCGGATCAGCGCCAGCCGGGCGTCATCCGTACCCTCAAGCGTTTCATAGTGGTCGCGCGCGACCTTTTCGACATCCGGATCACTGATCGCCGCGCGTGCCGAGTTTTCAAGGCTGATGATGCGCGTCCCCAGATCACTGGCGAAAAAGGTCACCGTCTGCTCCAGCTTCTCGCCCTCAAGCTGATCTTCCAGCGCACGGCGCACGGTCTCCACCATACGTCCCGGCGCGTATATCGCATCAACCTGATGTTGCCAGCCAGGCCCGCCTTCGCCCGACAGCATGTCGTCGTTCAGCTCCTGCGCGCTTTGCATGCCCTCCAGCCGCAGGATTTGGGCCACCTCATTCAGGGCCAGCACATCCACCAGTACGGTCATGCGCGCATCGGCAAAGGCCGGCAACGCCAATGCCCAGATCACCGGCCAGATCAAAAACGCACGCATGTTACAGAGCCTGGCTTGGCTGCATGTCCGACAATCGGCGCGCGACCGCCTCGAACCGGTTGGCCATGATTTCGTACTGGACCGCATTCATCAGCTCATACACCCGTTGCATCTGCGGATCCTCAAGCGCATCGGCGTAGGCCTCAATTTCACCGTCGTCGAAAGCCTGATAGGTATATGCCGCATTTGCCAGAGCATTCGCCGTGATCGACAGGCGCAGTTCATCTTGCTGCGCACGCATTGCCTCACGCAGGTCCGGCTCTTCCATGCGCAGTTCAATCACCCCTGCTGCCGCAGCGGCGATCAGGAATCGGATCTGCACCTCCTGAATGGCGCGCACGGACGTATCCTCCACCCCACTGGCCGCATTCAGCCGCTTGAGCATGTCCACACGCGGGCTGTCGATGCGCACCAAACCGTCGATGATCTGGGCGCCGCTTTCGGTTTTCAATTCGTCCTCTTCTTCCATATGAGACGCGTTTTCCACAGCGACCAGTCTTTGCCCCAGATCACTGGCATAAAAATCCGCGGCATGGATCAGCAGCGCATCGCTCAAGGTCTTTGCCAATATATCCAGCGCCATATCGTGCATCAGCGACGTCTCAAAAACCTCGCCCACCAGGCGTGACCATTCAGACCCGAAATCATCCGCCTCCATTCCCAGCATGGCCGGCGCGGAATCAGCCGACAGGCGGATGCTTTCCAAGGCCACGTCAAATCCTGTCACCTCCAGAAACGCCTCCAGCCGTTCGCGGTCCGCCGCACGTACCGGCGCCGCAGCAACCGCCATCACCAGCGTCATCGCCAACAACATGAGCGGCACGGACAGATATCGGAGTATTTTGGGCATCAAACAGTCCTTTCAGGGCTTCATGCCCGCCAATCTAGGTGATCCACGACTGGGAGCAATGAAATTCCCCGTGTGATGCCTGCTGCGGCAAAACCCCTCTTGCCAGCCTGTCCGATCACGACTAAACGGACCCACCAGATCCCCGCGGAGAGATGCCGGAGTGGTCGAACGGGGCGGTCTCGAAAACCGTTGAGCCTGCAAGGGTTCCCAGGGTTCGAATCCCTGTCTCTCCGCCAAAATCACCTTTAAGTTATTGTTTTTATTGCAAAATTTAAAGCAGAGCTGTTGTTTTGCATGTTACACTGCATGTCGCGGGACCCGCTGAAAACAGTGCCGACGGTCGCGAACCGCTCACGCACTCGTGACATAATTCACCATGAAGTTGAATTTCATGCAGTCAACAGGCGCTCACTTGAGGTTTGCGTGAAGCTTCAAACTGAAGTTCTCGCTCAAGCTTAAGCCTTAAGATGCTAGGATGCTCAAGTTCAACAAGTGAACGGTCAAAATAGGGCTCGGTATCCACTTCAGTGTCCAAAAGAGTGATCCCAATATCAACAAGACCATGCTCCTTTGGAGAGATAGTTGCTATCGAAATCTCAAGCGGACCATCTGGATGGTGAATAGCAAGGTATCCGCCATGCTTCAGGAGGTTCAGATCACCGCCCTCAACTCGGGTGTGCCGCGTCTTCGAAACATGAATCGAAATTTTTGCCGTAACTCCATGCGCAAGCTCCACAATCAATCCATTCAGTACAACCGCAGTAGCAATCATAAAATCGTCAACAATCTCAATTGGGATACCAAATGTCCTAAATGCTCCTCGCAACTCTTTTTTCGCATGTTCCGCCGTAAAGGCGGCAGGACCGCCAATCAGGCGACTAAAAAAAACTTGCAATATTATAAAACGTGTAAGGATTTCTCGCGTGAACGGTTGTTGGAAACCGCTCCTTATCAGGAAACCATGAGGCGATTTCAGCTTTTAGTTCGGCTTTACTCATTCTTAGGTTCTTCTTAAACTCTGAACCTGAATAAAACTCCAACTTCCTTTCGAAATATGGCCGTAGCCACCACTCGCACACCCCTACTGCACCAAGTTCACGTTTAGCGGTCCCTTGATATCTTTGAAAAAATGCAATCTGGGAATAACTGCCAATGATAGCATTAAAGCTTAACCCCTTATCGCGGCGCGGATGAGCGATGAAGTCACCAACTTCCCGAATGAATGGTCCGTGGTCGAACCTTGCTTGAATGTAAAACTGCGCAACATCAGATTAAGGGTAGCGCCCCGTTTTCAGCCTAGAAATGTAACTCAAAATTTTCCCCGAACACCAAACCGAATTGCTTGTCTGACATTCTTTGTCGCATCCCTTGCAACGAACAGAACTAAAAAAGCCCCGGCACTTTGCAGCAACCGGGGCAGTCGTTCCAAGTTGGCCCTTGGATTTCAGAAACAGATTTCGGGAATGCCCACGACCAAGCGGTCGGCGTCGGGGTCAACACCCGCAGCAACAGCCGCTTGGCGCAGGGTTTGCCCTTGGGCTACCCGAACCACCTGACAGGCCGGGAAGCCGTCACGCTGCGCCGTAGACAGCCAAACGACATGCGCGGCCCGTTCGTCTAGCTTGGCTTGCCCGTCAATCGCTGAGAAGTTCGCTGCGGGTGCGTCATGGGCGACCAGCAAAGGCAGACAGCCCAAGGCGATAGCCGACGACAGGTCGTGCGCAGGATCATCTAACAGCCTGTGCTACGGTTGCAGCCGGAGGGCAGAGGCCGATCGCTTATTGGAGGTCCGGCATTTGGCGCAACCCCGTTAAAAAACGTAGCCTATGGGTTGATGCGAACTTGAGAGTGGTAACGCCACGTTTGGCGATCCCGATTAGGAAGATTACGGATTTGCATAACCCACGCCCTTCTGTTGCCAACAAGAGGAATGATGATGGCGAAGAAGATTCCGACAAAATCGATGATTGAGACCATTATTGAGATGAACCTTCAGCTTCATCATGTCGTGTCGGATATCACCGGAGTCACAGGTATGCGGATCATCCGCGCCGTCGTTGCAGGCGAGCGCGATCTGGATGTGTTGGCATCATATCGCGATGTCCGTTGCCACGCCTCGGTCGAAACAATCAAAGCTGCGCTCAATGGCAATGATCGGCCTGAACACATCTTTGCCCTCACCCAATCGCTGGACCTTTATGACTTCTATCAGGCCACGATGTTGGAATGTGACCGCAACCTTAAAGCTGTGCTGGACAGCTTGGCCGCGGATCAAGATCACGACCCCAGCGATCTGCCCCGGGTTCGCACGAAGACAAAGCAGGTCGGTACGCCCGCATTCGATGTGCGCGCCGCCCTCTTGGAGTTCTTGGGGTCGACCTGACCCAGATCCATGGACTGGGCCCGTCCCTATCCCTCAAGCTGGTCGGAGAGTGCGGGACTGATCTGCGCGCATGGCCAAGCGCCAAACACTTCACGTCTTGGCTGTGCTTGGCCCGTGTAATAAGATCTCGGGTGGAAAGGTGTAGTCGTCACGCACCCGACGCTCATCAAGCCGCGCCGCCGCCCTGTTGCGACTGGCCGCTGTCACGATCGGACGCAGTGATACCGCTTTGGGTGCCTTCTATCACCGCCTCGCCGCACGTGCAGGCGGGTCCAAAGCAGTGACAGCGACAGCGCGCAAGGTTGCCGTTCTGTTCTACAATACACTGCGACACGGCATGACCTATCACGACCCCGGCGCATCCCACTACGAAGACCAGTGCCGCAGCCGCGTCCTCGGCAATCTAAAACGAAGGACAAGGTCTTTGGGATATGATTTGCTGGAACTTCCCGAGGAGGATGACATGGCTGTTTCTTAGGAAGCAACGCAGTTCTTCGCGAGCCAAAAGCCGTGAGGTTTAGGTTCGGCCACTACCCGGCAGTGCATGTGTGCATGCACGAGAGAGGAAGAACACCGGGACGCATTTCCGGCAGCGCGCCTTTGTCAGGTCATGGACATCAGCATGCGAGGTTTGCGGGCATACCGCAGTCGTCCTGCCAGTCGCCGTCAACGATCTGATCTGGTCACACTGGCGCATATCAAGCAGCAGTCCCGTCTTAGCCTGGGTAGCTATGCACTGCACGGCAGGGTATTGCGCAGCAATGTCCCGAGAGGGGCAGACCACGGATGACCGAAGAACTGAAAGAGATCGGCTTGAATGTCGGGCATCCTTGTGTTGGCCGTTTGGTGCTTCAAAACGGAATATCTGTCGTGCGGACCCGCAAACACAAGGTCACAACCGACAGCAACCACAAGTTCAACATCGCAACAAACCTGCTGGATCGTGACTTCAACCCTGATGCGCTAAACCAGAAGTGGGCTGGTGATATTAATTACATTTGGACGCGTGAGGGATGGCTATATCTCGCCGTCATCCTGGATCTGCATTCTCGACGCGTGATCGGCAGGGCGGTAAGTAATCGGATGAAACGGGAACTTGCTATCAGGGCGCTAAAGATGGCGATTGCATTCCGGTCGCCACCGAAAGGCTGCATTCACCACACGGATCGTGGATCGCAATACTGTTCTCACGACTATCAAAAGATCCTGCTCCAGCACGACTTCAATGTATCCCCTGTTGATTGTCACCGAGAACTGACCCGGCAACTGCAGAAATTGTCATTGAGAATTGACCCATGTGCAACCTTGCCCCTGCTTGATTTAGCCGGGGGCTACTGGAGTGGTAGACATGGGATTTTTGAGGATTATTCGGAAATGGGCTCTGCGAGACAAGATGCCCATCCGCGAGATTGCGCGCCGGACAGGGGTGTCTCGCAACACGATCAAGAAGTATCTGCGGACAGGGATAGTTGAGCCCGAGTTCCAAATTTTGGACCGACCGAGCAAGTTGGACCCTTACGCTGAGAAGCTGACAGGCTGGTTGCTGTCTGAGCAGCGTAAATCACGGAAGGAACGGCGAACGGCCAAACAGATGCATGCGGATCTGGTTCAGCTCGGCTTTGATGGCTCATATGAGCGTGTCGCGGCCTTCGTGCGGAACTGGAAGGGCGAACGACAGCGTGCTCAACATACGACTGACCGGGGTGTTTTCGTGCCGTTGGTCTTTCAGCCGGGCGAGGCGTTCCAATTCGATTGGAGCGAGGACTGGGCCTATGTCGGGGGCGAGCGTCTCAAGCTTCAGGTCGCCCATATCAAGCTGTCGCACAGCCGCGCATTTCTGGTGCCGGCCTATCTGCTGCAAACGCATGAGATGCTGTTCGATGCCCACTGGCATGGCTTTCGGGTGTTTGAGGGTGTTCCGGGGCGTGGCGTCTATGACAACATGAAGACAGCCGTTGACCGGATTGGTGTCGGCAAGAAGCGCGATGTAAACGCACGGTTCCTTGCGATGACCAGCCATTATGTCTTTGACCCTGAGTTCTGCAATCCTGCGGCAGGGTGGGAGAAAGGTCAGGTTGAGAAGAGTGTGCGCGACGCCCGCCATCGGCTTTGGCAACTCATGCCCGCCTTTCCGAACCTCAATGCGCTGAATGAATGGCTGGAGGAGCGCTGCAAGCTTCTGTGGGCCGAGACACCGCATGGCAGATTGCCTGGCAACATTGCGGATGTCTGGGACGCCGAGAAGGCCGCGCTGATGCCACTGCCCACAATGTTTGACGGCTTTGTCGAGCAGAGCAAGCGGGTGTCCCCCACTTGTCTAATAGCATTCGACCGTAATCGCTACTCAGTGCCTGCCAGCTTTGCGAACCGTCCTGTCAGTCTCCGTATCTATCCTGAACGGCTGGTCATCGTCGCCGAAGGCCACGTGGTCTGCACGCATGAGCGCATTATTGATCGCTCACACCGTCAACCAGGGCGCGTTATTTATGACTGGCACCATTATCTGGCGGTGGTTCAACGCAAACCCGGCGCGCTGCGCAACGGGGCGCCCTTCGTTGAGATGCCAGAAGGGTTCCGGAAGCTGCAGGATCAGATGTTGCGTAGGCCAGGTGGTGACCGCGAGATGGTCGACGTCCTGTCCTTGGTACTCCACCATGACGAACAGGCCGTGCTTTGCGCGGTGGAAATGGCGCTGGAGGCGGGCGTGCCAACAAAAACCCATGTGTTGAACCTACTTCACAGGCTGGTGGATGGCGCACCGATAGACCAGCCTGATGTGACCCCGCCTGCGGCCCTTTCTTTGAATAAGGAGCCCGAGGCCAATGTCGCACGATATGACGGGCTACGCACCACGGAAGGAACACGTCATGCGTCATGATCCCGCCGGTGCTGCCATCGTCATCATGATGCGCAGCCTGAAGATGCCGGGCATGGCACAGGCCGTGCAGGACCTGCATGAGCAGGGATCGCCCGCTTTCGATGCAGCGATCCCCATGTTGTCGCAGCTGCTTAAGGCCGAGATAGCTGAACGTGAGGTGCGTTCCATCGCCTACCACATGAAGGCAGCACGCTTTCCGGCATACAAGGACATCTCTGGCTTCGACTTTGGCGCCAGCGAAGTCCGCGAAGCATTAGTGCACCAACTTCACCGATGCGAGTTCATGGACGCGGCTGAGAATGTAGTGCTGATCGGGGGCCCTGGAACGGGAAAATCGCATGTCGCTACCGCCCTCGGCATTCAAGCAATCGAGCATCATCGCAAGCGTGTGCGCTTCTTCTCCACGGTCGAGTTGGTCAATGCGTTGGAGCAGGAAAAGGCCCAAGGCAAGGCAGGAAAGATCGCCGAGGTGCTGGTGAAAGCCGATTTGGTGATCTTGGATGAGCTGGGATATCTGCCGTTCAGCGCTTCGGGTGGCGCGTTGCTGTTCCACCTTCTGAGTAAACTCTACGAGCGCACCAGCGTCGTCATCACAACCAACCTAAGCTTTAGCGAATGGGCCAGCGTGTTCGGTGATGCAAAGATGACCACCGCGCTCCTCGACCGCCTCACACATCGTTGCCACATTCTCGAGACCGGCAATGACAGCTACCGGTTCAAGGCCAGCTCCGCGACAGCCAAAAAGAAACGAAAGGAGACAGCGGCATTGACGCCATCATAACGCAAAGAACATAACAACTGGGTGGGTCAAGTCTCGGTGACAATGCCGGGTCAGTTCTCGGTGACAATCAACACTGTCGGGCTATCAGATCGCCGTTTATGACTCCCTTGGAACCATACGATACACCCATTCCCTGAACGGTAAATACGACAGTACGTTTGCGGGAAATGACGGTTATCTCGTGACTATGGCTGATGGCTTGCCCGACATGGGCAACAACTGGGGCGTAGGCTTGATCGATGATCAGGGCAATGTCGTTCAGTTCCTCAGTGGCGACGGCGCCATTACCGCGAGTGACGGGCCTGCGGCGGGCCAAACGAGCAGAGGCCTCGGGAACTTGACGTCTGGTGGGCAATCCGTCGAAACCAGCGATGTCGGCGCAACATATTACGCACAGTCCTCACCAAACCCCGGCACGATCCCCTGCTATGCGCCCGGCACGATGATCGACACGCCCGACGGTCCACGCGCAGTGGAGGCGCTGAGGGTCGGCGACCTTATGATGACGATGGATCATGGTCCGCGTGCCATTCGTTGTGTGCGCACTGGCGATCAGTCTTTAGAGAAGACGCAGGTT
>JAGXHD010000057.1 GCA_024636395.1 Sulfitobacter sp. | reverse complement strand
TTCGTCAGGCCATTGGCATCGGGCGGGAAGCTCGCGCGCAGGGGCCCTGCCCCGCCGATGCGGTCCGCGAGGTGGCCCACACCGATCGCGTAGGCATCCGAATTATTGTAGCGCTTAATCACACGGAAATTGCCTGTGACGGCAAAGCGCGGGCCACCGGGCTGGGGCTGCAGGAGGCTGCCGCCATCAACGCCGATGCCCGCCTCGCTGCCCCAACGCAAACCGCGGGTCCAGCCGTTTCTTTGAAGATAAGCTGCGGTGGAGGCCAGTGAATCCGTTGGATCCTCGGACCAGATGTCGCGGCGGCCATCGCCGGTGAAATCAACGGCAAAGGCCTCGTAGGATGTGGGGATGAATTGGGTGTGGCCCATCGCACCCGCCCAAGAGCCCGTCATGCGGGAGGCGGGAATGTCGCCGTTCTGGACAATCCTGAGTGCGGCCAGCAATTGTTTCTCAAAAAATTCCCCGCGTCGCCCGTCGAAGGCGAGGGTCGAGGTTGCGGAGATGACCGGCACATCGCCGCGCCGCTCTCCGAAAAAGCTCTCAAGGCCCCATATCGCGCAGATGATTTCAGCGTCGACGCCGTATTGATTTTCGAGCGTCTGCAACGTGCTGCCATGTCGTGCGAAGGCGGCGCGACCTTTGGAGATGCGCTCGTCCGAGGCGGCGATGGCGAGGTAATCCTCGAGGCTGCGCTTGAATTCGGTCTGGTTCCGGTCGCGTTTGACACAGCCTGGCAGATAACCGGTACTGCGGAACGCCTCGCCCAAAGTCGATTGAGAGATGCCTCCGGAAGCCGCGCGGCTGCGAAAGCTGTTCACCCAGGCATCATAGGCCGCATTTGGAGTCGGGAGCAGATCGGCGGGCAAACCGCCAGTGCTCGCGGATGACGTAAAGCCGGACGTGGCGACCCGGCCGCACGCCGAAAGAGTGAGAGCGCCTAAGCCCAGGCCTAAATGTCTGCGAGAAAGTGTCATGTGCTGCTGCCCCAGTGTTGCTATGCCTCATCGGGCATATTTTTTTCCACATGCTAACCGATTGGGGAGCAGTGGCAACAGCATTGAAGCCCGCGCGCGGCGCCTTGCCGATGCCGCGCTTCGTGCTTCAGGGCTGATAGAGCGGCACGGTGGACATGGACATCTTGGCGGAGCCGTTTTGCACATCGCGGGCATGACTTATGTAGATGATTGTCTGGTTTTTCTCGTCGAATATCCGTTTGACGCGGATGGATTTGAAGATGATCGACGTGCTCCGGCTAAACACATCCTCACCCTCGTCACTACGGTCGATATCGCCGATCACGATCGGGCCGGTCTGGCGGCAGGAGATCGAGGAATTTGACGGGTCCTCGAACCAGTTCCCTTTTTGCAAACGGTCTATGATGCCGCGCTCGAAATATGTCACATGACACGTGACGCCCTTGATCTCGGGATCGGCCAGCGCCTCGATGATCAGATCGTTGCCGAGCCAATCGACATCAACGTTGCCGACCTGTTCGGCCCTGAGCACTGCGGGAAGGGCGAATGACAGCGCACAGGCGCAGAGAAAATGTTTGATCATACTCTGCAAACGCCGCAGCAGGTGCGATGTTCCGCCGCAGCGAGAATATAGTTCAGGGTCGCAAAACACTTGCTCCGCCCGCACAAAGAACATACCAAGAACACTATGGCTAAAATGCAGATCAAAGAGAAGTTGGCGCTGTTGAGCGACGCCGCGAAATACGATGCCTCCTGTGCGTCTTCGGGCACGACCAAGCGCAGCAGTGCGGATGGCACGGGGCTGGGCAGTACGGAGGGTTCGGGCATTTGTCATGCCTATGCACCGGATGGCCGCTGCATCAGCCTTCTCAAGATCCTGATGACGAATTTCTGCATTTACGATTGTGCCTATTGCATCAACCGGGTTTCATCACAGGTGCCGAGGGCGCGCTTCACGGTGGAAGAGGTCGTGCATCTGACGACGGAATTCTATCGGCGCAACTATATCGAAGGGTTGTTCCTGTCATCAGGCATCATCAAAAGCCCCGACGATACGATGGCTGATATGGTACGCATTGCGCGGAGCCTGCGGCACGATCATCATTTCCGCGGCTACATTCATCTCAAGACGATACCCGATGCCTCGCCGGAGCTGATTGAGGAGGCGGGGCTGCTGGCGGACCGCTTGTCGATGAATATCGAATTGCCCACCGATGCGGGCATCAAGGCCTACGCGCCGGAAAAGAACGGTGACGAGATCAGGCGCGCGATGGGCCGGGTGCAGCTGCGCAAGGAGGCTGCCAAGGAGCGGACGCATACCGGGCGGCGGGCGGAGAAATTTGCGCCTGCGGGGCAAAGCACGCAATTGATCGTGGGCGCGGACGGGGCCAATGATGCCACGATTTTGCAAAGCTCGACGCGGCTCTACAGTTCTTACAAGTTAAAGCGGGTGTATTATTCCGCCTTCTCGCCGATCCCCGACAGCACGGCGGCCCTGCCCCTGATCAAGCCGCCGCTGGCGCGCGAGCATCGGCTCTATCAAGCGGACTGGCTGCTGCGGTTTTATGGGTATCAGGCGGACGAAATCGCCTCGGCGGCGACGGACGGGATGCTTGATCTGGAGATTGATCCCAAGCTTGCATGGGCTTTGGCTAATCGCGCTTCTTTTCCCGTCGATGTGAACCGGGCGGGGCGTGATATGCTGCTGCGGGTGCCGGGGTTCGGGACGAAATCAGTGGCGCGGATCCTGTCGGCGCGGCGCAACGGGACACTGGGCTTCGGGGATCTCAAACGGATCGGGGCGCTGGTGAACAAGGCCAAGCCCTTTATCATCACCCGTGACTGGTCGCCCGGCGGGCTGACCGATGCGGCCAATCTGCGCGCCCGTTTCGCGCCACCGCCCGAGCAACTGAGCCTGCTGTGATCTACGCGCCCCGCCTGCCCCGGCTTGGCGCGTTTGAAGCATGGCGCGATGCAGCGCGGGCACTGGCGAGCAACGATGTGCCTGCCGACGATATTCATTGGGCGATGCAGGGCGACGACGCGGGGCTCTTTGGCGACGGGGCGCCCCTGCCTGCCCCGCGCGAAATGATGGTGCCTGCGGCATTCGTATCGCTTGCGCGTCGGGTCTGCGCGCACCGGGCACCTGGCGCGCATGATCTTTTGTACCGCGTTTTGCTGCGGTGCCGGGGCAATGCGAGGCTGCTCGGCAACCGGGCGGACCCGCAGGTGCAACAGCTTGAAGCCTGGGCCAAAAACATTCGCCGCGACATGCACAAGATGAAAGCGTTTGTGCGGTTTCGCGAGGTCACGCCGCAGGAGGCGAACCGGCGTCAATTTATCAGCTGGTTCGAGCCCGACCACCGGATCGAGGAGCTCATCGCGCCGTTTTTCGCGCGCCGGTTCGGCGATATGGATTGGGTAATCGTGACACCCCAGATCACCACGCGATGTGCGGGTGGCGATGTGAGCCACGAGGCCGTGCAGAGCGCGCGCCTGGATCTGAGCGACGAGACGGAGGAACTGTGGCGCACGTACTATGCCAATATCTTCAATCCTGCGCGCCTCAAGATCAAAGCCATGCAATCGGAGATGCCAAAGAAATACTGGAAGAACCTGCCCGAGGCCGATCTGATCCCCGGCCTCATCGCCGGAGCCGAAGCGCAGATGCGCAAGATGCAGGATGATGCGCCGAGCCTGCCGCCACTGCGCGCAGAGCGGATATTGGATCGGCTGCCGATACGCGAAGGATTGGGCGATCTGAATGCCTGCGCACGCTGCCCGATCGGCGCGATGGCGACGCAGGCAGTGGGCGGCGCGGGGCCGATGGGTGCGCCACTGATGATCGTAGGCGAGCAGCCCGGAGACCGCGAGGATCTGGCGGGGATGCCGTTTGTCGGCCCCGCAGGCCAGCTTTTCGATACGCTCGCCGCCGAGGCCGGGCTCGACCGTGATGCCGCATACGTGACCAATGCAGTTAAGCATTTCAAATTCACCCCGCGCGGAAAGCGCCGGATACACCAAAGCCCTCATAAAAGCGAAGTGGAGGCCTGCCGGGTATGGCTGGAGCGCGAGATCACGCAAGTGCAGCCGGTGTTCTTGCTGGCGATGGGAGCGACCGCTGCGCAAACGCTAACCGGCGACGGCAGCGCGCTGATGGCGCGGCGCGGCACGGTCGAACGGGGACGCGAAGGCCTGCCCGTGCTGATCACACTGCATCCTTCCGCAATTTTGCGCAGTGAAGAAAGCGACCGTTTGCGCGCGCTGCTAGTGCAGGATCTGCGGCAGGCAGCTCGGATGCTTGAGGAAATCCGCGCTTTGTGAGCGAGCCAGGCCTACGGCACATGGCGGTCGCACAGAATCGCGGAGAAATACGGGAATGGCCATTCAACCTGCGGGCACGTCAGCGCCCTTAGCATTACCTGCGAGTTTCGACACCTTGATCTAAAATACCGTATGTCAATCACGGACGATCGCACCGAATGTGCCGAATCCGGGCTCCATGATCTCTAAAAGTGTGGTGCAGGATAATGTGGGACGAAGTGGATCTGCCCTCCATCATGGACAAGATAAGCACGTGACGGCCCGGTATGGGAGCTTCACTTTCGGCAGCGGTGGCAGATTGATGCACAAGTCGACAACGATAGCTTTAACGAACTCCACGCGTGACCCTGCCCGGAAGGCCTAGGCTTAGGAAGCGAGGGAGGCGATCATTCATCATCATCGAGCAGGATACGCGCGGCGTTGCCCTTCTCATCGTCATATTGATCGCTGCGCACGGTCCAGATGAACGCTGCGAGCCCGACGCCGCCCAGAATGAGCGAGACAGGGATTAGGATGACGAGCACATTCATTTGATAAACCTTACGCGTTGGGAATTGAGCAGCACGGTGATCGAGGACAAGGACATGGCCAAGGCGGCGGCCAGAGGCGTGGCGTAGCCGGCCAGCGCTATGGGAATGGCGATACCGTTGTAGAGTGCTGCGATCGCGAAGTTCTGGCGCGACAGATGGCAGGCCATGCGCGAGATCCGCAGCAGCAGCGGCAGATCCTCGAAGCTGTCTTTGAGGATCACAATATCGGAAGCGCTGCGCGAGGCGTCCAGAGCGGACGCGGGCGCGATGGAGGCATGGGCAGCGGCGAGGGCCGCGGTATCGTTGAGCCCGTCACCGACCATGAGCACACGCGCGCCGTTTTTTGAAAGCTGTTGCAGATAGGCGAGCTTTGCCTCGGGGCGCATATCGGCCTGCACCGGGATGCCTAGATCAGCGGCAAAGCGCTGCGCGGGAGCGGCCGCATCGCCTGTCAAGATTTCGGCGGGCAGATCGAGGGCGGCAAGGGCGCTGCGCACACCGGTGCGAGGTGTTTCGCTTGCGGTGATCCGGCGGGGTGTCTCATCGCCGATTTTGAGGCCCAGATCGTCGAAGTCCGCGCCAAGCCAGGCTCCCCGGCCCAGACGAACTTCCCTGCCCTCCCACGTGGCCACGATGCCCTGCCCTGCAATCTCGGTTATCTGGGCGAGGGGGACGGCGGCGCTGTCGCCCAGAGCGGCTTCAAGCGCGCGGGAGAGCGGATGATGGGAGGCTTGTGCGAGCGCTGTTGCAACCGCGCGCTCAGATATGCTCAGGTCTGCGGGCGGCGTGACAGAGGGAGTGCTGAGCGTGCCGGTCTTGTCAAACACAGCGTGCGTCACCTCAGCCAGACGCTCCAGCGCGGTGGCGTGCTTGACCAGATAGGCCAGCGAGAAGAGGCGGCTGATTGCGGCGGTGGAGACGGCGGGAACGGCAAGGCCCAGCGCGCAGGGGCATGTGATGATAAGCGTCGCGATTGCCACATTGAGCGCGTGGCGCAGATCACCGTCGTAGGCGGCCCATCCGATGAAGGCTGTGAGAGCCAGCAGATGGACGGCAGGCGCGTAGATCTGTGCGGCGCGGTCCGCAAGAGCGGTATAGCTGTTGCGGCTATTCTCCGCGGTCTCGACCATGGCGGCCATGCGGCGCAGGGTGGTATCGGCCCCCACAGCGGTTGCGCGCAAGGTGAGCGGCGCTGCGACATTGATCTCGCCCGCTTGCAGCTGCGCATTTTTCGCTAGAGACACGGCTGCGGATTCGCCAGTCAGAAAGGAGCGGTCCATCAGCGCGTTACCCGAGAGCAGCATACCATCGACCGGCACGCGCGCGCCTGTGGGCACTGTGACCAGATCACCGATGGAGAGGGCCGAGACAGCAACGGTTCGCACAGTGCCATCCTCGATCCGCTGAGCCGTCTGGACCTCGAGCGCGGTCAGCTCCTTTGCAGCAGAGCGTGCGGCACTGCGGGTGCGGTGATCCATGTACCGGCCAATCAGCAAGAAGAACGTGAGCGAGAGAGCAGCATCGAAATAGGCATGGGCGCCGCTGTGGAGCGTCTCGAAGAGCGACATGCCGGCGGCGAGCAGGATCGCCAGCGAAATGGGCACATCCATGTTGAGTCGGCCCACGCGCAGCGCGGTCCAGGCGGTCTGGAAAAACGGCTGGCCCGCGTAAGCGATAACCGGCAGGGCGATTGCGGCGGAGATGAGATGAAAGAGATCGCGGGTCGCGTCCGCAGCGCCGGACCAGACCGCGACCGACAGCAGCATGACGTTCATCATTGCGAAGCCCGCCACGGCCATGCGCGTCAGAAGGGCGCGACCGACAGTATCGCGCGCGCTGGTGAGCGCCTCAAGATCAAGCGGATAGGCCTCATATCCCAGATTGCGCAGGGCAGCCTCGATCCGCGCGGGATCGGCGGGGCCGGTCACCGTGAGGCGCTTGAGCGAGAAATTCACGCGCACCGCCGTGACGCCGGTGATGGAGGCGAGACCGCGCTCGATCTTGCCGATACAGGCGGCGCAATGGATATCGGGTAACGAGAATTGCAAAGACGGACCGACACCGGGATCCTGCGGCATCACCCCACCGGCGCAGGCTGGACAGGCGGCGGTCACTTCGCATCCCTCAGGATGATGCGCTGTTGGAAGAGCGTGCCATCCTCGGCGCGAGCGCGCAGGCGCAGGTTCCAGTTGCCCGGACCACCGTTTACCTGCGCGACCAGTGCTTCACCGTTGAACGCGAAATCGGGTGTTTCGTCGGCGTGCACGCTGGTGGCGCGACCGAAGGTTGCGCTCTCGATCCGGGGCGCGATGGGCGTGCCGTTCTGGAGCACAACGAGCGAAAGAATGTGGCCCGTCAGCGTAGCCGAGACATTCCAGCCGAGCGCGAGTTGTGCGGCGCGGTCCACATCGAAGGACTGGCTGGCGACATAGGAATTTCGGACTTCAAGGCCGGGGAAGGTTTTCACCGCCTGGAAGGCCAGCGTGAGATTGACGGCGATGATGATGCTGAAGGCACCGGCAAAGCCCGCAAGGACGTGCCATCCTTTGATCTCGCGCTTCGAGGAGGCGGTTGTATCGGTCATTGGACTTCCCTTCCGTTGAAAATGGTCGTCTGGCTGGCGCGGATATCGGTGCCCAGATCCTGCACCCAAAGGCGCAGCGGCGTGCTGGTTTGGCGGGCGGCGGGATCCTGCGGGCGGGCGGTGATGTAGACGCGTTGCAGCACGGTCGTGTCGGCGGGCACTTCGAACGACAGCTGATCTTCGCGGCCTTCCAACTCGATCCGCAGGATCTCGTCACTGGTCAGGCTCAGATGGAACTGCCGGTCCTCGCCCGATTTATTGCGCAGCCGCACATCGTAGATGTTTCGGATCGAGCCGTCCGATTGCAGCACGAAGGTAGGGTTTCGCACGGGGCTTACGGTAAGCTCGATTTCGCTGCGAATGAACAGGGCGTAGACGAGTACCAGCCCGATGGATACCCACATCAGCGTGTAGAGGATGGTGCGCGGGCGCAGGATATGGCGCCAGATCGGGGCGGGGGCTGCCCCTGTCCGTTCCGCTTCCTCGTCCGACAGGGCAAGATAGTCTATGAGGCCGCGCGGTTTGCCGATCTTGTCCATCACGTCGTCGCAAGCGTCGATGCACAGGGCGCAGGTAATGCACTCCAACTGCTGACCGTTCCGGATGTCGATCCCCATGGGGCAGACGTTGACGCAGGCCATGCAATCGATGCAATCGCCATGTGTCTCGGTCTGCGCCGTCAGTTTCGGTGTGCCGCCGACCTGTGAGGCCGCCTTGGGATAAGGCGTCGGGCTATAGCGGGCCGCACCAGGGCCAGTCGCCTGCGCTTCGCGCTCGGCCCGCTCCGCAGCGGCGCGGTCGCGCTTGCTGACGTTGCCCTTGCCGCGCGGCTCCCCGCGCCATTCGCGGTAAGCGACGGTGATGGTATCGTTGTCCATCATCGCGGCCTGGATGCGCGGCCAGGGGCAAGCATAGATGCAGATCTGCTCGCGCATGAAACCGCCAAATACAAAAGTCGTCGCCGTCAAGATGGCGATCGTGATGTAGGCGGCAGGATGCGCGTCGAGCGCCAGCAGGTCGCGCAGCAGCGAGGGCGCATCGGCGAAATAGAACACCCAAGCGCCGCCCGTGGCGACAGCGATCAGCAGCCAGACCACCCATTTGGTCAGACGAAGCCGCCATTTGCGCGCCGTCCATGGTCCGTTCCACAAACGCACGCGGGCGTTGCGGTCCCCTTCGATCCAGCTCTCCACGAGAATGAAAAGGTCTGTCCAGACAGTCTGGGGGCAGGCATAGCCGCACCAGACCCGGCCCAGCGCGGAGGTGAATAGAAACAGACCAAGGCCCGCCATGATCAGCAGGCCCGCCACGAAATAGAATTCATGGCTCCAGATCTCGATCCAGAAAAAGTAGAAGCGCCTGTTGGCCATGTCGATC
>JAGXHD010000056.1 GCA_024636395.1 Sulfitobacter sp. | reverse complement strand
GATGTGGGTTGTCCCGTGGCTGATGGCCAGGATCGCGTGACGCTCGGACTGCCGTTGCGGATCGAGCGCTAGGTCGGTTTTTACCTGCCGCTCGTTGTCGATCCTGTCGATCAGGCGCGGGCCGACCTCGTTGCGATACCAGGGATACCCCAGCAGCGATTTGTCCAGATGTGTGTGGGCCTCGATCAGGCCTGGAATGATGATCCGCCCTTCTCCGTCTATGCTCTCGGCGCGCTCCGGCCTTTCTTTTGCGAAACGGCCTTGCACGATAAAAAGATCGGTTGCTGGCCCGCCCATCGGGCGGACATTTTTCAGTATGGTCGCTGTCATCTCATCCATCTCCGGTTAAAGTGCAGGTGGCTCAGGCCCGTGCCGCAATCTTATCCACATAAAACGTGATCAGGCAAAGCCGCTTCGCATGGCGGACGAGGATGCACATGCTGCCGGAGGGATTGGGGGAGGCCACAGTGCTTGTTTCACGCACACAAAGATCAGATCGCACGGGAAACTATGGCTAAAACAGAGGCGTTTCAATGAGATTTAGCACGATCTTTCGGCAGGAAATTTGCGGCCCCTGTGCAAAGCGGTATAAATCTCATACCAGTCGGGAACTCTTGCGCTAGCTTCTGCGTCTATACGAAAATTCAAGGGAAACTGTTGCCATGAAAATATTGCGCCAGATCGGGCTGACGGCCCTTGTAATTGTTGCCGGTCTCTATGTCTGGATCACATACGTGCCCGCCGCACATCCGCTGCTTGAGCGTCTGGGCCTGTTTGATCTTCTGGGGATCGAGCCCGCGCAGGCACAAGTTGTTCCAGAAAACAACCGCCGCGGCGGTGGGTCCATAAGCGTGATCACGGCTGTTGTGACCGAAAAGGCGCTTGCCGACCGTATCAATGCCATAGGAGATGGGCGCGCCCTGCGGTCGGTCACGGTACGTTCCAATGCAGTGGGAGTGATCACCGATCTGCCCCTCACGGCGGGGGCCTTTGTAGAAAGCGGGTCAGTCATCCTCAAGCTGCTCGATGAAGAGGAGCAGATCGCGTTGGAGCAGGCCCGCATCGAACTGGAGAACGCCCGTACCGATGCGGCCCGCGTCGAGCGGCTCAGGGGAAGTGGAGCTGCGACTGAAGTGCGGCTGAGTGAATCGGAGCTGGCCTTGCGCAGTGCTGAGCTTGCCGTGAGGCAAGCCGAATTTGCCCTGTCTCAGCGGGAGGTCAAGGCACCGATATCGGGCTGGATCGGCATTCTCGATCTGGAGCAGGGCGACCGCGTGAATGCGCAGGACGTGCTGGTGACGATCACGGACCGCTCCGATATCTTGATAGATTTCCGCGTGCCCGACCGTGTGGTAGGCAAGATGACAGTCGGTCAGACTTTTGATCTCGCGGCGCTGGGTCTGCGGGATCTCGAGCTGACCGGGCAGATCAGTGCGATTGACTCGGTCGTAGACCGGGCGAGCCGGACGCTGCTCGTGCAGGGCAGAGTTTCGAACGCGGAAGATCTGCTGCGCGCCGGCATGGCATTTTCCGTCAACCTGACGTTCCCGGGTCCTACCATGCTGTCGATCGCGCCGCTCGCGGTTCAGTGGTCGAGCGAGGGACCCTTCGTCTGGGCAGTGAGGGAGGGCAAGGCCGTTCAAGTGCCGGTGGCGATCGTACAACGCAACAGCGAGGAGGTGCTTGTCTCCTCCGATGATCTTGTGGCGGGCGACGAGGTTGTCACTGAAGGCGTGCAGACCCTGAGGGAAGGTGCGGAAGTCACTGTCCAGACGCAAGATGCCACTGCTGCAGCGCGGGCCGCAGGAGCCACATTGTGAGTGCTGCATCCTCCCCGGGGACGGCCCTTTTCGTCCGCCGCCCGATCCTGGCCATTGTGCTGAATGCGCTCATTGTTCTGGCCGGCATTGCCGCTCTGTTCGGTGCGGAAATTCGGGAGCTTCCCAATGTGGATCGCCCCGTGGTCACGGTCACGACACCCTTTCCCGGAGCCTCCCCCGAAGCGGTGGATCAGGAACTGACCGGCCGGATCGAAGGGGCCGTGGGCCGTGTCTCAGGGGTGCGCAGCATATCGTCCAATTCTCGTTTCGGACGCAGCAGTGTCACGGTGGAATTTAACGATAACGTCGATATCGACGTGGCCGCCACAGATGTCCGCGATGCGATCGGGCGCATCGTAAACGACCTGCCGGAGGATGCAGATCAGCCCGAGATCGTCAAGGCCGATGCCAATGCGCAACCCGTCATGCGGATTGCCGTTACCTCGAACGGGCGCTCCCCGCAGGAACTCACCGCCATTGTGCAAGACCGCGTCGAGGATCGGCTGATCTCTGTGGAGGGGGTTGCCGATCTTCAGATCTACGGCGACCGGGAACCTATCTTTCGGGTCGACATCAACCAGTTCGAGCTGGCTAGCCGGGGCCTGACCCTGAGCGATTTGCAAAACGTCCTGTCGGGCGCCGCCTTTGACGCGCCAGCGGGGGATCTGGCCGGCGACCGGCAATCCATCAACGTACGCACCACGGCCAGTGTCGATACCGCAGAGGCCTTCGAGGCGCTTGAGATCAAGCCATCGGTCAAGATTGGCGATGTGGCGCGGGTGACTTTGGGCCCTGCTACGGGCGAAACGGCATTGCGCGCCAACGGCAAGCTGGGGCTGGGCATCGGGGTGATCCGTCAGGCCACTTCGAACACGCTCGAAATCTCTACCGCCGTGCGGCAGGTGGTTGCGGAGCTCAACGAGACGCTGCCCGACGATATCACCATTGCCGTGACTTCTGATGACGCGGTGTTCATTTCCGGCTCGATCGAGGAGGTCGTCAAGTCGCTGGGCTTTGCGATGCTGATCGTCGTCGCGGTGATCTTCGTGTTTTTGCGCAATGTCCGCGCCACGCTGATCCCTACGCTGACGCTGCCGGTGGCCTTGATCGGGACGATTGCCGCGATCTATCTGGTCGGCTTTTCCGTCAATATCCTGACATTGCTGGCGCTGGTGCTGGCCACCGGGATGGTGGTGGACGATGCGATCGTGGTGCTCGAGAATATCGTGCGCCAGCGGTCTCTCGGGATGGGGCCACGCGCCGCTGCGGTCAATGGCACCTCGCAGGTCTTTTTCGCCGTGATCACCACCACGGCAACACTGGCGGCCGTTTTTATTCCGCTGTCGTTTCTCCCCGGTCAAGCGGGCGGTTTGTTCCGTGAGTTCGGCTTTACGCTCGCCATCGCGGTGATGCTCTCATCTGTAGTCGCGCTGAGCCTCTGCCCTATGCTCGCCAGCCGCCTGCTGACGAAAGAACCCGCGAAAAACCCGCGTGGCCCGATGATCTGGCTCGGCAACCGCCTTGTCGGGCTCTACGCGCGGACACTGCGTGCGGCCCTCGCGGTGCCTTATGTTATCGTCGTCGCGTCGCTCTTCGTCGGGATCACGGCGACGATGATGGCAGGAGGGATCCGGCAGGAACTTACCCCGAGGGAGGACCGCGCCGTTGCCCTGCTGCGTGTGACCGCGCCGCAGGGTGTTTCACTCGATTATACCCAATCGAAAATGCGCGAGATCGAGGATCAGATCGCACCGTTGCAGGAGGCTGGCGAGATCACGAATATCTTTTCGATCAGCGGTTTTGGGGCGGATAATCGCGGCTTCATGGTGTTCACGCTCGCCAAATGGGGAGATCGCGCGCGTGCTCAAGACGATATCGTTGCCGAGATAAACAGCAAGTTGCGCAATATCATCGGTGTTCGCGCCTTCGCGATCCAGCCCAATTCCCTGGGCATCCGCGGGGCAGGCCGGGGCCTTGCTTTCGGCATCACCGGCAGCAGCTATGAGCAGTTGGCCGAAGTCTCCGAGGCCATGGTTGACCGCTTGCGGCAAAATCCTGATATGGGGCAGGTCCAGCTTGAATACGAGCGCACACAGCCGCAGCTTTTTGTGCAGATCGACCGCGCGCTTGCGGCCGACCTTGGTGTTGACATAACCGGACTGGGGCAGGCGTTGCAGGCTCTTCTCGATGGCCGCACCGTGGGCTCCGTTTTCATCGAGGATAAGGCCTTCGATGTGCAGATGCTCTCAACCTCGAACCCGATCAACGATCCCGGCGATCTCGAAAATGTGTTCGTGCAATCGGGCAATGGCCAGATGGTCCCCATGGCGAGTTTCGTGACGCTGCAAGAGCGGGCAGTGGCGCCCGAGCTTGACCGGGAAGGGCAGAACCGTTCGGTTGAATTGACGGCAGGCCTCACACCGGCGCTGTCGCTGGGCGATGCTTTGGTCATGGTCCGCGAGATCGGCGATGAAGTGCTTGGTCCCGAAAACCGCATCGTGCCCCTCGCCGAAGCGGCGACCCTTGACCAGACGAACTCTGGCCTGTTTCTCACATTCGGGTTCGCGATCCTCGTGGTGTTTCTGGTGCTGTCAGCACAGTTCGAGAGTTTTGTCTCCGCTGTTGTCGTCATGGCGACAGTTCCGCTCGGGCTTGCCTGTGCCATATTCGCGCTGCTGATGACCGGTCAGAGCCTCAACGTCTACAGCCAGATTGGACTGGTCATATTGATTGGCATTATGGCCAAGAACGGGATTTTGATCGTCGAATTCGCCAACCAATTGCGTGATGAGGGCAAGGATGTGCACGAGGCAATCGTGGACGCCTGTGCGATCCGCCTGCGGCCTGTCATGATGACGATGACCTCGACCGTCCTCGGCGGAGTGCCGCTCGTGCTTTCCACCGGTGCCGGTGCGGAGGCCCGCGAGGCGCTGGGCTGGGTCATCGTCGGAGGCTTGGGCCTGGCCACTCTGTTCACGCTTTATCTTACGCCCGTCGCCTATGCCTTGCTGGCAGGTTTTTCCGCCCCGAAGGCGGCGCAGGAGGCGCAGCTGCAAAAAGAGCTGGATGAAGCGCAAGCGCAGACAGCGTAGCGCGCCGCTGTCTGATACCTCATCGCCGCCCGAGACCGGCAGCAGGGTATTCGCACGCAGCGTCATTGCGCAAAGAAGTATCTGTGTACCAACCGCTCACGTTAGGCATCTGCAAAAGCGGCACAGTGCTTAGGTGCAAGACACCTGTCGAGAAAAGAAACGCGGCACTTTTGCCGCGTCGATCGCACACCCCTTTCCTAGAGTGCGGCGTAAGTGCGCTGCCAGCAGCGGCCAATGCACAGTGCTCCGCATGGCAGCAGCGTCGAGATCGCGCAGCGCAGCAAACAGCAGGTGGGCTGCGTCTGAGGAGCAGGTGATCTCGCGATGAATCGCGCGCCTCGAGCGACGATATTTTGGCATGGACGATACGGTTGATCACCGGATGGATGTCAATTTGTGCATCGACATTGATTTGCAGTCCCACTTGCTCCGCATGGATTGCCCAGATCAGTTTTTTCGGGGGTCAAAGGACTTGACCCTTGCCTCGGCAGCAACTTCGTAAGGCATGTTTTGGGGGCGGATGCACAAGCTGGAAAGTGAATGGCCGCAAGAGATTTCTTACGGCAAGCGGCCGGCTCCTGGGATCTTGCAAATTTAGTTTCGTTCCGCTATTAAATCCATATGCCCAATCAAAGCCATTCCACAGACCGCATTGCGGAGCTGGTTGTTCAACTCGGGCGTACGTCGCGGGAGTACGCGACGCAGGTTGATCTGACGCAGGCACAGTGGACCTGCCTGCGATTTTTTGCGCGTGCCAACGCCAGCACACGCACACCTTCTGCCTTTGCCAGCTTTCAGGCGACGACCCGTGGCACTGCGTCACAGACCATCAAGGCGCTTGAGGCGCGCGGCCTGATCGCAGGTCAACGTTCGCCCGAGGACGGGCGCAGCTTTCGCTTCATGCTGACCGATGCAGGCAGGCGGCATCTGAAGAAGGATCCCGCTGGTGATCTCAAGGAAGTGCTGAATGGCTGGGACGAAGGAACACGCGAGACGCTGCTCGCGGCCCTTTGCGACCTGTCAGCGGCGCTGGCCGAGCGCAGGGATTCCCGCGTTTTCGGCACCTGCGCGGATTGCGCCCATTTCAATCCGTCGCAGGACAGCGGATATTGCGCCTGCCTGGCCTCGCACTTAGGTGCAGACGATATCCACAAGCTCTGCGGCAGCTACTGCCGTGACCCTTCCCGAGGACACCCCCATGACACAGCATGACACCGCCCCCCCTCCGCGCATGATCGCCATAAGCAGCGGCAAGGGCGGGGTGGGCAAATCTACCGTCACCGCAAATATTGCCTGTGCCATGGCGCAATCCGGTCTGCGGGTCGGGGTGGTGGATGCGGATATCTACGGCCCCTCCATCCCCGGCATGCTGGGCATTGCCACGCAGGCAAAGCCCCAGATGGCGCCGAATGGTTTGGTTACGCCCGCGCTGGGGCACGGTGTCAAAGTAATCTCGATGGCGATGCTCAGCGATGACGACGCCCCCGCGATCCTGCGGGGACCGATGGTTACGAAATATTTGCAGATGTTCGTCAAGCAGGTGGATTGGGGCGAACTTGATGTGCTGCTGCTCGATCTGCCGCCCGGTACGGGCGATATTCAGCTGACGCTGGCGCAGGCGTTTCCGCTGTCAGGCGCCGTTGTTGTGAGTACGCCGCAGGATGTCAGCCTCAAGATCGCACGGCGTGGTTTGCGAATGATGGAGCAGGTCAAGGTCCCGATCCTCGGCGTGATCGAAAACATGAGTGGCTTCACCTGCCCGACCTGCCAGACTGTGACCCATATCTTCCACGACGGGGGCGGTGAGGCGATCGCGCAAGAGCTTGGTGTGGCGTTCCTCGGCAAGGTGCCGCTGGATCCTGCCGTGGTGGATTCAGGCGATGACGGTATGCCGCTGGTACTCGCGGCTCCGGACTGTGCCGCGGCGCAGGCGTACCGGCAGATCGCGGATACGATCATGGACCTTGGTGCAGGCACGGGTGGCCTCGTGACACCGTTCGCCTGGACGCTGGCTGATGGCAGCGGCAAGCCTGTGAAAGCACAGCCGCAGGGGGCTTCCGACCGCCTCGCCTCGCTTGATGAAGACGCCGGAGCGCTCGTTCTGGGGTGGGGTGACGGGCGCGAGCAACGGCTCTCCGCGCGCGATCTGCGCCTAGCCTGCCGCTGCGCCAAATGCCGTGACGAGGTCACGGGAAAACCACTTCTCGATCCGGTCACTGTGCCGCTGGACATCGCGATCACCCGTATCTGGAGCGTGGGGAACTACGCGCTAGGCATCGCCTTTGCGGACGGGCACGACACTGGAATCTACACTTTTGTGCAGCTGCACGCGATGCAGGGGGCGCAGGTCGAAGATGTCTGACGCACCTTCAAAGCGCCGAATCCGCGCGCAGAACTCCCCCAGCGATCCGCAGATCATGGGCTTCGTGCTGGACGAGATTGTGCAGCCTGGCGGACCTTTGCGGTTTGATACTTCGGGCGCAGATGTCCCCCTGCCACAGGCTTTGTTTGCGATCGACGGCTTAACTCACGTCGAGGTCTCGGGGCCTACGATCTGGGTGCGCAAGCAAGATGCTGCGGACTGGGCTGTGCTGAAGCCCGCCATCGCCACCGCCATCCGAACCGTGCTCGACAACTTCGATTTGCCGCTGGGTTCGCGCGTTGCGGACGATCCGGACGCGTCACTCTTGCGGGCGGTGCAAGAATTGCTGGAGCGCCAGATCAACCCGTCGGTCGCCGCCCACGGCGGTCACATCGCAGCCGAAAGCGTGGCAGGTGGTACGGTCTATCTGCGCATGTCGGGCGGATGTCAGGGCTGCGCGGCGTCCTCGGCTACGCTTCGCGAGGGGGTCGAGCGGATGCTGCGTGCAGCACTTCCCGACATCCGCGATATCGTCGACGTGACGGATCATTCCGAGGGCAGCAACCCATTCTATGCCCGTGACACAGGCCCTGCACCTGCTTTCAACCGTCCGGTGCCGCCCGGCGTGATCGCTTGGGAAGGGGAGGAGATCACCGTGAACCCCGACTTTCTTGCGCCCCGTCTCGGTCTCACCCCGGATGGCTTGCGCGCTGCAATGCGCAGCGGTGCTGTCGTCGGCGTGACCGAAACAGGCACCGGAGTAGACGCTGGCAAAACGCGCATCGTGATGCGCAGTTCCACCCGCGCCTGGGCCGCAGAGGTGTTCACCGATGGCACCGCGCGCGAGGTTCCGCCGCCTAGAGCCGTCGAGACTGCGGTGGGCACGCAGGACGAACTCGTGGCGCAGGTCCGCGCACATCTTGAAAGCCTTGATGGTCCGGATGCCCGGGTGACCTACGGCGCTCTGGCGCGCGCGCTGGGGCACTGGGCGCCGGGATCAGTCGGACGCATAACCCGGGCGTTGGAGTTGACCATGCGCGAGGATGTGGCTGTGGGCCGCCCCTTCATCGCGGCCCGCGCGGTGAGCAGGGGCCCTGAAGGAATTTCGGCGCGTGGGTTTTTCGATCTTGCCCGCGCTCTTGGTGCAGGGCCTGCGGAGGCTGAAAGCGATGCCGCGTTCCACGCCCGCCAGATTGCACTGCTGGCGGCGCAAATATAAGGGCGCGACCGTCAGTTACGGGTGCTCAAATCCGCTCTGATGATCCAGCACATTGGTTAAAGGTGACTTATTTTCATGCTCAGGCGGCGCAATAGCTGACTGTATACCCGAACTGAGCCGTGTCCGCAGGAGCAAGTGTAATGGAATTGGGCCGCTCAGCGATCTGCGGACCATCGCCCAAATAAGATGCTGTTCCGTGCCAAGGCTCGATGCATAAAAATGGCGCGCCGGTTGGCCGCCAAAGCGCTAGATCGGGCAGATTGTGAAACGTGAACGCAAGGGCCGAGCCCGCGTACGGGCCGTAGCGCAGCGCATCCGTGCCATGAGGAAAAACCATTGCCCCGTCCGAGAAAAGGGGCTCTTCTATCGCAAGATCCCCCTCGGAGAAGGGGCCAGGTATAAGATTCGGGAGCAGTAGCCCGTCCTGAAGGGCAGCGCGCGCAGGATTGCCGCCGGAGGCGAGCGTGACGTGGTGCGCCCCCTGTGGCGCATTGGGCAGCGGCCAGCTAAACGCTGGATGAAAGCCGAAGCCGAAGGGCATCGGTTTGTTGCTTTCATTGGACACGTCGGCAGTGACATGAAGTGTGTCGGCCTCGAGCCTGTGCGTGATGCGCAGTGAGAAGTCGAAGGGGTAGACGGCACGCGTGTCCTCGGTTTGGGTCAGCACATGGCAGCACATTTCATCGGTATGTGCTTCGAGCGCAAAAAGGCTTCGCCGTGCGAACCCGTGCTGGGGCATGATGGCCCTGTGATCGCCGACGGCAATCTGATCCTCGACAGCGCGCCCGACGATGGGAAACAAGACTGGCGCGCGTCCTGACCAGAATTCAGGATCGCCGTGCCACAGCAAATCGTCGCCCGCTGCGGTGCGCAGGTACTGCATTTCGGCCCCTAACGGTGCGACGCAGAGGCTGAGGTGTCGGTTGCGTAACAGGCATGGCTCTGAAGTCATTACGGATCTAGCGCCCTTTTATGTTAATCGAAAAATCGCGCTGTGCGCCGCGTGGCGGCGCGGGAAAAGGTGCCGCCGTCCGGATCACCAA
This sequence comes from Sulfitobacter sp., assembly GCA_024636395.1. GTDB lineage: Bacteria > Pseudomonadota > Alphaproteobacteria > Rhodobacterales > Rhodobacteraceae > JAGXHD01. The sequence goes on along the minus strand of JAGXHD010000056.1, from coordinate 5,384 downwards.
CAGCGCCGCCTGATCGAGCGCGGCGGAGCCCGAACTGCGCGAAATCGACAGACTGGATAGTCCGCCAGTCCCCGAGACGGAAAAAGCGACAATCGCAGTTCCACGGCTGCTGACGCGCGGTTTTGACACGCGGGAAATACGACGCATCACCTCGGAAGGGTACGCGCGCGCGACTGCATCTCCGCTTTGCCGGTTCTGTAGCTTTGGTGCGGCGCCGCTGGGAGCGCGCGCTGTCGCAGTCCCCCTTTCGGCGCCTTGTGTACTTGCGCGGGGGGCATTGCCCTTCGGCGTAGCTTGCGGTTTGGCTGCGGCTTGTGCAGACAAAGCCGGATCACGCAGGTTTGGCCTTGCGGAAAGGCGGGGCGCAGCGCTTGGGTCCTGTGCCGTCGCTACCGTATCCAGTGCTGGGGCAATCGATTTCGTCGTCGGACGCTGTGCGGGGAGCGCGCTGGCCACCGGCGGCTTTACGACAGGTGGAGCCGATGGGGCGATCGCGGCGACGGTAGCTTCTGACTGTAAGGGAGGTGGGGACGGGACAACGGCGGCCAGCGTCTGCGGAGCCTGAGCGGTCAGCGTTCCGATCGACATATCCGCAAAACTGCTTCCCGAACGGGGGGCATTGAGCGTTTGCCCGCCGCCGTCGGGTGTAACAGGATCGGGCGCACCGGACACTGCTATGGCGGCCACCACCAGGAACGACGCGGCAGCGAGGCACAGAACTTTGACCGACGAAGAGCTGGCAATCATTCCTGCACCCTTTCCGTCACGACCAGAACCCGTTGTGCACCTGCTGCGCGAAGGTCGCGGGAAAGGGTGATAAGATCGCGAGCGGGCAGGGCCCGGTCGGGGACGATCCGCACTGTATCGCGGGCGGTCTCCGGGAGGGTTGCGTAGAACATGGCGGCGCTGGTCTGTTCAACACCCCGAAACTCCAGCCTGCCATCGGGATGGATCACCAGCGCGTCGGGCGGGGCGCGCCCATCGAGGTCAGCGGTGCGTACCAGATCCAGAGAACGGTCCAGCGGCTGTCCCAGCGTTCCGGCGACCATGAAGAATACCAGCATCAGAAAGACGATGTTGATCAGAGCAATCGTCGGCTCTCGCTGGGCTTTTTTAGGGGCAAGCCTGCGCATCTGCTAAGACCCCAGAACGCTTACGCGCAGCGCCGGCAAGCCGCGCAGCGCGACCAGCAGATCGGTGAGACGCTGGGCATTCACGTCTCCCGCAAGGCTCACGAGTAGGACCGTACCCTCCGCCGCGCTTCCGAGTGGCGAGGCGTCAAGAGTAGCCATATCAAGCGCGTTACCGTTGAGCCGCACACTCTCCGCGCCAAGTTGCAGGAAAAGGGGTGGCTCATTGACTGTTGCCGTGCCTTGCAATGCGCTCGACAGCTCGATTTCTGCAAATTTCGAGAAAGTCGAGGTAAGCATGAAAAACAGAAGCAGCAGGAAGATGACATCGATCAGCGATGTCATGGCCAACCTGCGTCGTCTGCTGCGCGCCTTAGCCATGGGCGGGTACCAGTGCGGGATCATCGCGCCCGACGGGCGCTCTCCCATGGGGTGCGAGGACGGTCAGGATCGCTTTATCGGCCAGCACCCGCTCGGCTTCCATCCGCGCCTCCAGCCAGCTCAGCGCCAGCGCCGTGGGCATCGTCACGACGAGCCCTACGGCAGTGGTCAACAGGGCCACCCAGATGCCACCTGCCAACAGGGAGGGATCAACCTGTGCGCCCGCGTCCTGCAAAGCCTGAAAGGCTTCGATCATGCCAAGCACTGTGCCGAAGAGCCCAAGTAGAGGCGCGAGTTGTGCCACGGAATCGAGCAAGCGAAACCCGCGCTCGAGCTGGGCGAATAGGTGCTCGGCTTCTGCTTGCAGACGCGCGGTGGCCTCTGCTGGGCTACTCATTGCCATCTCCACCACCGGCGCGAGATAGCTGGTCGATTGTGCTAGGGCCGCGCGCGCGCCTTCCCGGTCATCGCTGTCCCATGCCGTGATCGCTTGTGAGAGCGCTCGGTGCCGGCCGACGCCCACCGCCCTGAACTGCCACATCTTGTAGAGCACGACGGCAAGGGTTAGCACGGCCACGGCCATGAGGATCATAACGACGGGGCCCCCTGTCTCTGCGATCTGGCGCAGGGGGGCGAGGACAGCCTCCATCAGCCGATTACCTCGATGCTAGTGCGGGTGGAAATGGCGAGACCCTTCGTGCAGGCGGCCTCCGGCAATTGAGCGCCCGTGCAGGTACTGACGCCATTGATCAGTACGCGACCCAGATCCTCGCAGGCTACCTCGGGCACGACAAACTGGCGTACGCGGGGCAGGCCAGGCGGCAGGGCGCCCATGTCAAAAAGCGTTATTACGCTGACCTGTCCTGAAGGGTTGAAAAGGACCGTTTCGAATATCGCCTGATCCACCTGCTGCATATGGCCGTTGGTAATCACGAAGGTGAGCTTGCAGGCGTTCTGGACCGTCTCGGCGGTGTTGAGTTCGAGCGACAGCCCCTTTGAGATATCGGTCTGCTGCGCCTGCACGCATGGGACGAAGAGGAGCGTGGCAACGAAAGCAAGGGAAGCGCAGTTCATGGAAGCTCCAATCGGATGCTGTCGGGCGCGCGGGGCGCACCAAACGGGTAATGCCAATTATGAGGGGGATAGCAAAGCAGCGCAAATAGGAAAGCCCCCTGCGCAATAATCACGGCGCCTGCGCAGAAAGCTGCAAGGGGGTCGGCATCCGCGATCGCCGAGCGAGCGCCATAGGTCTGCGCCGCCAGTCAAGCGGACGAATCTCCTTCCAACGACTCACACTTTGTATTAGGCGTGAACGTGCTTTGGTCCGATCGGTTCGCCGATTGGATAATAGGGAACGTGGTGCGGACCAGCCTTTCGGCTTCCAAATCCACGGCTGCCCCCGCAACTGTGAGCGGCGAGCGTTGTCGGGATATGCCACTGGTGCGGTTTCGCGCTGGGAAGGTCCGGCCCCGCTTTGACCCGCAAGTCAGGAGACCTGCCAAAGTGTTCACCCTGTCCGGGCGCGTGGGGCGTCGGGGCTGCGGATCGTCCGCTTGTGGTGTTTTCACCGTCTGCGGGGGCACTCCCCTCATATGACTTCTATATATTTTTGGCTCTTTCGGGCCAATACTGGGGAAACCTTATGATTCGTTCTACGCTTCTCGCGTCCGTGGCTGTGATGCCGCTGACGCTCACGCCTGCTACCGCACAACAGACCTACGATCTGGGCACAATCGCGTTGTCCTCAAATCTCTCCCCGGTGGAACTGGGGCGGACGGGTGCAAATGTCGAGGTGCTTGAGGGCGATCAGGTGGGTGCCAACGGTACCTCAGTGATCGCACGTCTTGACCGGCTTGCCGGGGTCAATTCGACCTCCAACGGTGGCTTGGGCAGCGGGACGAGTATTCAGATCCGCGGTCTGCCATCGCGCTATGTGGGCGTGCGGGTTAACGGGATCGACGTGAGCGATCCGTCGAGCACGCAAACGCAGTTCAACTTCGGAGGGCTGACAGTGTCCGGGATTGAACGGATCGAGGTGCTCAAGGGGTCGCAATCGGCTCTCTATGGCTCTGAGACGATCGCCGGTGTGGTCAACATAAGCACCTTCAAACCCCAAGAGCTGGGCTTTTCCGGGTCTGCCCAAGCCGAAGGCGGCACCTATGATACCTATTCCGCTGCACTCAGCACCGGATACCGCTCGGAGCGGGGCTTCGTTGCTTTCTCTTATGGCCGGATCGAGACAAAGGGTTTTTCCGCACAAAGCTTCAACGACGAGGATGACGGCTTCGAGCAGACGACGATTGATGCCACTGCGGAGTATGCCGCGACAGACACCCTGACATTCGGCGTGGCCCTGCGCTACCGCGACGGGGAGATCGAGATCGACCGCAGCAGTTTTAGCAATGATGCCACAGGCGAGGTTTTCTCTACCGAGAAAGGCGCGCGGGTTTTCGCAGACCTGCAAACCGGCGCCGTGGCGCATACCTTCAGCTACAGCCGGTTCGAGATCGACCGCGAGGACCCGGGCGGATTTAACCGCCTGTTCAACGGTACGCGTCAAAGCCTGACCTATCAGGGCACCGCCGAGCTTGGCGCGCGTACGATCGTAAACTTTGGCGCAGACTGGACTGAAGAGACATTCGTGCTGGATGCCGAGAGTGGCGATGAGGAAAATACTGCGCTCAACGCCGAACTCCTCTATGCTGCAAACGAGCAGATCGACCTGTCGGCGGCCCTGCGTTATGACGATAACTCGACGTTTGGCGGCAAGGCGACGGGCCGTGTGGCGGCGGTCTGGCGGCCGGTGAGCGATGTGGCATTTCGCGGTGTGGTCGGCACCGGCTACCGCGCACCTTCTCTCTACGAGCGGTTCAGCCTCTACGGCGATCCAAATCTGGAGCCCGAAGACAGCATCAGTTTCGAACTTGGTGTCGAGAAAACCTACGGCAATACGGGCTTTGTGAAAGCCACGCTGTTTCAAACGGAAGTGTACAACCTGATCGAATTCGACAGTGCTTCCACGGCCTGCGCATCCGGCTTTGGCTGCTACAATCAGGTGCCCGGCAAGACGAAATCCAGGGGGTTGGAACTGTCGGGCGAGTATCTGCTGCGGGAGGGCACGCGCCTCTTCGGGGCCTATACCTACACTGACGCCAAGACCGAAGGCACACGTCTGACCCGGACGCCGCGCCATGATGTGGTCGTCGGGCTTGCGAGTGATCTGACAGCGCGGATCAGCAGTCATGTCGATGTGCGCTATGTCGCCGATATCCTTCCAAGCGCGTTCGCGCCTGCGGACAATAAGGTAGGGGATTACACGCTGGTCGGGATGGGCCTGTCCTATGATATGACCGACACTGCGCAGGTGTATATGCGTGTCGAGAACCTCTTTGACGAAGAGTATGAGACCGCTGGCGGCTTCAACCAGCCCGGCCGCGGAGTGTATCTGGGTGTCCGTGCGGATTTCTGATCTCTTAAAACGCGGCGCTGCGGCGGCCTGTCTGGCTGTCGCAACCGCTACTGCCGTTTGTGCGCAAATTCCCGCGCGCGTCGTATCGATCAATCTTTGTACCGATCAACTCGCCATGTTGTTGGCAGCCCCCGGACAGCTCGTCTCGGTGAGCCGCATCGCCCTTGATCCGCGTGTCTCCGCCATGGCGGAGCAGGCTGAGGACTACCAGATCAACGCGGGCCGCGCCGAGGAGGTGCACGTGATGCGCCCCGATGTGGTGCTGGCGGGGATGTATTCCTCGCGTGAGACGGTGGCGCTGCTGCGTCGGCTGGGCATCGAAGTGGTGCAATTCGATATCGTGAAATCGTTGGACGATGTGCCGAGACACCTCGCGGAGATGGGTACCGCACTGGGCCGTGAGG
>JAGXHD010000055.1 GCA_024636395.1 Sulfitobacter sp. | reverse complement strand
CCCACATATGGCTGGATTTATCGTGGCTGACCTGATGCGCGGGCAGATCCGCCATCAGCAGCTCCAAGACCATCTTGCGCGCGCTCACGGCGCGGGCATTGTCCGTCACCACAACCATCCCTTCGGAGGGCTCGCGGATGCAAGAGGCGGCCAGCGTCCGCTCGCCCTCGATCTCGACCATGCAGGCGCGGCAGTTCCCATCGGGGCGGTAGCCGGGCGCGGGTTTGTGGCACAGATGCGGGATCTTGAGCCCACGGCCGTTGGCCACTTCCCAGATTGTCAGACCGCGTTCCGCCTCGATCTCTACTCCGTCGAGCGTGAATGTGATCTTGTCGGTCATGGCGCAATCCTCTCAAGTGGTTGGAAAACATTTAGCGGCACAGCCTCCATGCGGGAAGGTCGTTCCCGACACGACGCCAAGCATTTCCGCCATGCGCGCCGCGCTCTTGTTTCCGATAGGCCCCTTTCGTTGCTCCACGCGCTCGCTTATCAAGATGCCAATCAGCAGGAGCATCCATGTCAACCATCACTCTCATCCGCCACGGTCAGGCAAACTCCACCGCCAAAGACGAGGTGAGCTACGACAGGCTGAGCGATCTGGGGCATAGTCAAGCGGGATGGCTCGGCGACCATCTGCGCGATACAGGCGCGCACCACACGCGGCTTTATACAGGTACGCTACGGCGCCATATCGAGACGGCGGACGGCATGAATACCGGCCTCACGCCGATCCGCGATGCACGGCTGAACGAACTTGAATACTTTACGCTCGGGGCATTGCTGGCCGAGCAGCACGGCATCGCATTCCCGAAAGAGCAGGCGGAGTTTATCGCGCACCTGCCGGAAGTGTTCCAGCATTGGAAAGATGGAAAGCTGGAGGGCGCGCCCGAAAGCTACGAGGCGTTCCAGTCCCGGATTGGCGACGCGCTGGCAGATATCGCAGCGCAGAGCGGGCCAGCCCTTGTTGTAACTTCGGGCGGCCTGATCGCGCATGTCATCGCGCAGCAGATGGAGCTGAGCGTGATCGCGACCGCGCGGATGGCAATTGCGATATTCCACACGTCACTGCACCAGTTTCACCCCATCGGCGGGCATCTGTCGCCCGTCCTTTTCAACGCAACACCACATCTGGATTCGGTCTCCCGCCAGATTTCAAAGACCAATATCTGAAAGGTCACACCATGAAGCTTTTCTATGCCAAGGGCACCATCTCGATCGCTCCCGCAATCGCGCTACTCGAAGCCGGGATCGAGCACGACCTCGCCCGCTTGGACTTCGCGGCAGCTGAACAGACCAAGCCCGACTATCTCGCGATAAACTCCAAAGGGCGCGTGCCCGCACTGGCGCTGGACAACGGAGAGGTACTGACGGAAACGGGCGCGCTGCTCGATTATATCGCGGCCTTGGCACCCGCCGCAAAGCTCGTGCCTCAGACGCCTGTGCAGGCGGCCCATATGCGCAGCGTCATGTATTATCTCGCGTCTACAATGCACGTGGCTCACGCCCACAAGATGCGCGGCAGCCGCTGGGCTGACAATCCCGAAAGCCACGCGGACATGACAGCAAAAGTACCCCAGACAATGACCGCCTGCGCCGGTTTCGTGGAAGCGGAGTGCCTGCAAGGTGACTATGTCTGCGGCGCGCAGTTCACCGTGGCGGATGCTTATCTGTTCGTGGTGTGCAACTGGCTTGCGGGCGACAGTGTAGTGGTCTCCGATTTCCCCAAGATCAGCACGTTCATGTCCCGGATGGAAGCACGGGAGAGCGTCAAGATGGTTCGTGCCAAGGATATGATCTGATCCCCCGAAGGCTACACAAACGAATGCCGCCCCGAGGGGTGGCATTCATTAACTGAAAATCCTGAAGTAAAGCCAGTCCGGCAAAAACTGGCTGCCACGGAACAACAGCGAAAAGGCGAAGGGAAAGCTTTTCTTAAAACTGTCGGTGTTCATATGCTCGAACACCTCACGCGCTGCATCCTCGGGGCTCATCAGGAACGGCATCTTGAAATCATTCTTGTCGGTGAGCTGTGTTTTGATGAAACCGGGGTTGACCACTTGCACCTTAACGCCGGTTTTGCGCAGATCGGCATACATGCATTCAGCCAGCGACATCACAGCAGCCTTTGAAGCGGTATAGCCGATCGAGCCGGGCAGACCCCGAAAGCCGGTGAGGCTCGACGTGATGACGATATGGCCCTTGTCCCGCGCGACCATTCCCGGCACCACCTCACCCATCACCCGCATCAGGCCGGTGAAGTTGATGTCAGCCATAGCGTTGGCCCGGTCCGCGTTCCAGTCCTTCGCCCCGAACGGCCAATACACGCCAGCAAGGTAGATGACCCCGTCAACTTCCCCGACCGCCTCGGCGGCCTTCGCCACATTGTCCGCATCCGACACATCGACCGTCACGACATCTACCTTTCCAGGCAGGCTGTCGGCCAGCGCCCGTAGCTTGTCTTCGGAGCGGGCGGACAGGATCACCTCTGCACCCGCCCGGCTCAGGCGCTCGGCCAGTGCCGCTCCGAGTCCATCACTCGCGCCAACAAGCCAATACCGTTTTCCTTGCCATTGCGTCATTCCGTTTCCTTTTTCCGAATTGTGGCCACCAATTCCGCGACCCTGAAACCGAACTTTCTGAATTGGCTCCGGTTCACGATAGTGCCGTTTTTTGTGAGATACATGCAGTCAAACGCGCTGAAGGTATATCCTCCCGCATCGGCAGGTAGTTTTATCGGGTAGTGAAACAGGACGACAGGCCCCGCCACTTCGCCGCGCGCTTTGCTCGGAACATCATCGGCAAAGGCCTCGAACGCACCGCCGCCATCCATCTCGATCCGCCATTCGCGGTTCTGGATCGAACCGTCGTTATAGCGGAATTCCTCCTTCATGGTGCAGGTATTGCCGTTCCACGTAATGTCGAAATCTGCCTCAAAAGTGCTGGTGACACGGCCCATCGGGCCAAATATCGCACCGTCGCAAGTCATCGCGCCGTTAAGGTGCTTGCGCATGTCGAACTGGGGCGCGTCATCAGCATAGTCATTCGCGGACTGGCCCATGAAATCCGCAAATCTGCGCCGCAACAGCAGACCGAACACCACAAGCGCCGCTCCCAGCAACAGGAAAAATAAAGCGTCGCTCATTCCGTGTCCTTTTCCAGCTTTGTCCGCCACAACAAAAATATCGCCGCCAGTTTGAGCACACATGGCACGCCGGCGTAAAGCCAACGCAACAAATCAATCGCCTCATCGGGCGATTGCCCCTCGGCAGGGCTCACATATCCAGCACCGTCTAGGGCTGGAAGTAGAATGGCAGCGGCCAGAGCCAAGGTGAACTTGGACACAAAGGACCACAACCCAAAACCTTCCGCCGCCGACGGTGAGATTTTAGCCATGCGGGAGGCGAAAAGCGCAGGCAAGAGCGTAAGGTCAGCGCCCATCGCCGCTCCCGATGCCAGACATACCACCGCAAACCACCACTGATCGCCCGACCCCAGAAAGAGCGCGCCGCCAAAGGCGAGGATCGCCAGTACCATAGCGCAGAGCAGGATGACCTTTGTGCCAAACCGCTCAGCCAATACGCCCCAAACAGGAGCGGCGCCCGCAGCCGCGATGAAAAACAACAGAAGAAGCGGCCCTTCGAACCCCGGTGCATCCAGCGCGCTCTCTACATAGAATAAAAACAGCGTCGAGCTTACAGCGACGGGTGCAGCGTTCAGCAGGGCGATCAGCAAAAGCCGCCGCGCGGTCACGTCGCGCAGCACGGTGCCAAATCCTGTGCCCGGCGGCACATCGGCCGAGAACCACTCGCCACGCATCGCCAGCGCGGATGCCACCGCGAGGACGGCAAAGCCCACCGCGAATCCCGCAAACGGCGCGCCCATCACTGCGCCAAGCGCCACCGGCGCGACGGAGGCCACACAGACCCCGAGCAGCGCACCGGTTTCACGCCAACGCGCGAGGCGCAGATGGCCCTGCCCCTCCATCGCATCCGCCTTGGCGACGCCTTGGGCGTAGAAACAAATCGTAAGGAAGCTGAATGCGGAGAACACCAGTGTGAGCATGATGCCGAACCACAGCACAGGCGATGTGAGCGGCGGGACCGCGAAAAGCCCCATCATCGCCAGCGCGATCACGGCGCAACCGATGCCAACCGCCAGCCCGCGTTGATCGCGCAATTTCTCCGAAAGCCGCCCCAGAAGCGGATCCTGAATCACATCCAGAAGGCGCAAGCCGAACAGAACCGCTCCGAGCGCTGTAAGCGAAACGCCGTATTCATCGACGTAGAATTTGGGCGCGTGGATATAGATCGGCAAGCCCGCACAGGCCAGCAGCGCAGCGAAGAGGGCGTAGGCGGGCAGCCGTCTGGTGGCGCCTGCTGTCATCCTTTGGACACTTCGTCGCTTGGCGGTGTCGGCCTGCCGCGAAACAGCGCGCCCTTTATCCATAATTTGAGCGCCTGCCAGTGGATCAGCGCCAGCACCCGCCGCGCGCCGAACGGGCGGCGAAGTAGACTGCGCAGAATGCCCGCATTCGTCAGCGGTACCCGCTTGCCCGTCAGTGTGGCGATGAGGCCGCCGGTGGCACGGCCGTAGTCGATCCAGACGCCGATCCGGTCCTCGGTAAAATCGAACCGGAACACATAATCGCCTTCGACCGGCTGGAATGGCGAGACGTGCATGAGCTTGGTCGCGTGAAGCTGGTCACTGCGCGTGATTTCGGTCAAATCGGGGTGGTGGCACAGGTAACTGTGGCGATCCCCGTATGTATTGGTCACTTCGGCGATCACGCAGATCAGCGCATAATCCGCGCGGCGGCACAGCCAGAAACTTACCGGGTTGAACACGTGACCCAGTACGCGCGGCTGTGCAAGCAGTTCAAGCTGAGCCACACCGGTGATCTGGTACCTCGCTAGCACTTCTCGCACCCAGACGGCACCACGCCCCTGCCCCGGGGCACCGCCGTGATCCACATCATGTAGCGATGTGACGGCTCTGCCGTTTCGCGCAAACAGGCTTGGCGTCACCACCTGCGCTTCCGCGTCCAAAAGCACATAATCGACGGAGTAGCGAAAGGCATTCTCGATCTTGCCTTTGCGCCCGTGATAGGTCTGTCCGACGATATGATCGACCTTTCCGATCATTCGGCGGCCAGCGGTCTCGCCGATGAGCCATTGAGTGCCTGGACGACCTCGACCGCGGTAGCAAGTCCGTCCTCGTGGAAGCCGTTGCGCAGCCATGCGCCACAAAACCACGTGTGGCGCTGCCCGTTCATCGCGCGTATTTTCCCCTGCGCATCCCAGGCGGCAAGATCATAAACCGGATGGCGCAGGATCACGCGGTCGTAGATCAGATCTTCGCGGATCGTGCGCTTGGTGTTGAGGGTCACGAAAAGCGGATCATCCTCTGGGATGTTCTGGAGCGAATTCATCCAGTAGGTCAGATCGATGCGATCGGATCTGACCTTCGCATCCTCGCTATAGACCCAAGAAGCCCAGGCCGCGCGCCGCTTTGGCATCACGGAGATATCAGCATGCAGCACGATATCGTTGGGCTGGTAGCGGATCGCGCCCAGCGCTGCCCGCTCCTGTTCGTCTGCATCGGTCAGCAGCGCAAGGGTGTCATCCGAATGCGTGGCCATCACCACGTCGTCAAACCGTTCCCATTCTCGGCCTTGCGCCCTGATTTCGACACCATGCGCATCCCGCCGCACACCCTCGATCGCCGCGCCCAGCCGGATATCCACTTCTCTGCGCTTCATCGCAGCCTCAAGACGGTTCACATACTCGATCGAGCCGCCCTGAACCGTATACCATTGGTGCTGACCGGAATATCCGAGCAGCGCGTGGTTCTCGAAAAACTGGATCAGCGCATGGGCGGGGAATTCCATGATCTTTTCTGTAGGTGTCGACCAGATCGCGCCTGAAAACGGCAACAGATAGTGGTCTCGGAAATAGTCACCGGTGCCGAGCTTTTCCAGAAAATCCCTCAGGGTCAGGGATTTATCCTGCGCCAGCGTCAACGCGTATTTGTTGAACTTTACGACATCTCGCAGCATGCCGATGAATGCAGGATTCAAAAGGTTGCGCTTTTGCGCAAATATCGCGCCCAGACTGGTGAGCGCATATTCCAGCCGCCCCCCATCGAAGGACGCCCCGAAACTCATATTGGATTCGACCACCGGTACATCCAATTCGGCAAACAACGCTGCCAGGTGCGGATAGTTGGCATAATTGAAAACGATAAATCCGGTATCGACCGGCTGATCACCGTTCTTTCCGGCAATCTTCGTACGGGCGTGTCCGCCCAAGCGCGCACCACTCTCGAACAGCGTCACCTGATTGTCGGGCGCCAGATGATACGCAGCACCCATCCCGGTGATCCCCCCTCCTACGACCGCGATGCGGCGCGGCGTACTGCGGGTGGGGGCTGTGGGGTCGTTCGACGCATCAATCGGCATGGGCAAGAGGTGTCCTGTGTGTTCAATCTCAGTGGCTATACGGCTCAGATACGTAGGCGGATGTAAATGAGTTCCAATATTCTTTTTGATCCAAGAACCGCTTTGCTGCGTAATACCCTTATGTTAGCATCCAGCCAGACCTCATCGCGCAAAATGTCCGTCGGCATACCTCCGCAGGCGCAACCAGCTTTGGCGGGGCCAATGAATTATTCAGGGCGCCGACGCGTGAACGACCGCACAGACACACAGCCTCTCTGGATCGATGAAATGATCCGCGTACGCGACGGTCGCGACAGGGAGGCGTTTGCAGCGCTGTTCACCCATTTTGCGCCACGCATCAAAGGCTATCTGATGAAATCGGGCGCGGACGCCACCACCGCCGAGGAATGTGCGCAGGACGTCATGACGACGCTCTGGCGCAAGGCTGACCAGTTTGACCCGACCCGCGCCTCCGTCGGAACGTGGATATTCACGATCGCGCGCAACCGCCGTATCGACATGCTGCGAAAAGATCGCCGCGCAGAACCCGAAGACCTGCCATGGGGGCCCGAGCCCGAACCCGAGCAATCGCAAGTTATGGAAATCCAGCAGGAGAGCGCACGGCTCGTGAAAGCGATCGCATCCCTGCCGGACACACAGCGCAAGCTGATTGAACAAGCCTATTTCGGCGAAATGACCCAAGCCGAAATTTCCGAACTCACCGGTCTGCCGCTCGGCACGATCAAATCCCGTATCCGCCTCGCGCTGGACCGCCTGCGCCATGCCACGAAGTAGCAAACATGACACATAGATCCATCACCCATCATCTAGATGAGGCCACGCTTCTGGCCTATGCCGCAGGTACCCTGCCGGAAGCATTCAATCTCATCGTTGCCACCCATCTGTCGCTGTGCGATGTGTGCCGCGCCGATGCGCATGCCTACGATGCTGTGGGCGGCGCGCTGCTTGAAGATACCCCGTCCGATATGACGAACGGCAGCCTTGATAAAGTACTCGCCTCTTTGGACAACGGCACCACATCTTCGCCCGCGCAGAAGGTCGGCGGCGATCTGCCGGCGCCCCTGCACAGCTATATTGGTAGTGATCTGTCCGCCGTGCGCTGGCGTCCTGTGGGCATGGGGGTGAAACAGGCAATCCTGAAGACATCGAAGGGCGCTACGGCGCGGCTGCTGTGCATCCCGGCAGGCTCTGCAATGCCGGATCATGGTCACAACGGGACCGAGATGACGCTTGTCCTGAAAGGCGCATTTCAGGATGCCGATGATTATTTTGCACGTGGTGATATTGAAATCGCGGGCAAAGACGTACAGCACGTGCCTGTCGCAGATATCCACGAAGACTGCATATGTCTCGCCGTGACTGATGCACCGCTGCGATTTGATGGTGTCCTGCCGCGGATCTGGCAGAGATTTGTAGGGATCTGACGCGAGATCAGGCCTTCCCGCGTAGAGATAAAAAGCCGACGCATCTGCATGAACCTTACCGCATCAAGAGGACGGTTGGCCTTTTACTAAAGGCAGTGGCGCTTGGGGCGGATCAACCTCTTCGAAATCGAAATTATCGAGACGTGCCGCGCGCTTGCCCGCCCGCTCAGCCGCCGTGCCGATGCCGTCGAGATCCTCGCGCGCCTGGCGAAAATGGGTATCGAGCTTGCCCACACGCTCCACGACCATCTCCACATCGCGGTGCAGCAGCCTCAGGGTCTTGCGAATTTCCCCCGCTTGCTCTCGCATACGCGCATCCTTGAGGATCGCGCGCATGGTGTTGAGCGTTGCCATGCAGGTGGTTGGCGACACGATCCAAACCCGCGCGTCAAATCCTTCGCGCACCAGTTCGGGGAAATTGGCGTGCAGCTCGGCATAAACCGCCTCAGACGGCAGAAACATCAGGGCGCCATCCGCCGTCTCCCCGTCGAGGATATATTTCTCAGAGATATCGCGGATGTGTTTGCGCACGCTTGTCCGCATATTGGCCACCGCTGATTTCAGCTCCCAATCGCTTTGCGCCCGGTGCAGCGCCTCATAGGCCTCCAGCGGAAATTTCGCATCAATGACGATGGGTCCCGGGGGGTTAGGCAGATGGATCAGACAATCGGCACGGCGGTTGTTGGAGAGCGTCTTTTGCATCGTGTAGCTGTCGGCGGGCAGCGCTTTAGACACGATATCATGCAGCTGGATTTCCCCGAAAGCGCCACGCGTCTGCTTGTTGCTCAGGATATCCTGCAAGGAGAGGACATCGCCGGAGAGCTTGGTGATGTTGTCCTGCGCGCGGTCGATGGAGGCCAGACGCTCCTGCAGCTGCGTGAGGCTCGTGGTCGTACGCTGGGCGGAGCCATGCAGGGATTGGTTCGTGCGTTCCTGCATCTGGGCAAGCTGCTGTTGCATCTGGAGCTGGACCGTGGCGAGACGGCTCTCAAGGTTCTGGATCAGCTGGGTCTGGGCATTGGCCTGCGTATCCGAGACCGTTTGCAGATTACCGCGCAGCTGCTCCTGACCGTTGCTCAACGCATAGAGCTGATGGGTCAACGGCGCTGGGATCCGTGCAGGACGCAGAAGAAGCACGACGAGAAGGACGAGAACGAGAACGAGCGCACCCAGTGCAATCATCGCCACCAACGCGACGGGATCGTTCAGATCAAGCTCTGTGCCGCCGATCCGGATCATGTGCGCCCGAACAGCCGCTCGATATCAGTCAGCTTAAGCTCGACGTAGGTTGGGCGGCCGTGGTTGCATTGGCCGGAATGCGGCGTCGCCTCCATCTCGCGCAGCAGCGCGTTCATCTCTTCCGCCCGCATCCAGCGGCCCGAGCGGATGGAGCCGTGGCAGGCCACCCGGCTCAGGATCGCCTCTATCCGGGCCTGCACAAGCAGGCTTTCACCCTCGCCTTCGATCTCGTCGAGAATATCGCGGATCATGGCTTCGGCATTTACTTCGCCCAAAATCGCAGGCGTTTCCCGCACTGCAACGGCGTCGCCCCCGAACGGCTCGATCCCGAGACCGAATTGCGCCAGTTGATCCGCCACACTCAGAAGTGCGGCGCGGTCGGAGGCCGAGAGCTGGATAATTTCGGGGATCAGCAGGGCTTGCGAAGGGACGCCATTAGCGGCCATCTGCTTTTTGAGCTTCTCATAGACCAGCCGCTCGTGTGCGGCGTGTTGATCTACGATAACCATCCCTGTCGCAGTCTGAGCAATGATGTAATTTTCATGGACCTGCCCGCGCGCCGTGCCGAGGGGATACTCCAAAGCCGCTTGGGTGGGATGCTCAGCAGGACTCTCCACCCTGCCCCACATTCCTTGCGTCTCGGCAAAGCCCTGGGGCGCCTGCGCCTGCCAAGCGGTGCCACGCGCACCGGCCGAGGGGCGGTCCATCTGATAAATGCGGGCCTCTCCTGCAGGCTCCGGCCGCAGGGCGCCCAGTGTCGCGTCTGCTACGGTGCTCGACGCGCGGTGACCTGCGTTGGCGAGGGCGTGGCGCAGACCGGAAACGATCAGCCCGCGCACGACGCCCGGATCGCGAAACCTGACTTCGGATTTGGCAGGATGGACATTCACGTCCACCAGATTTGGATCGCAGTCGACGAAAAGGGCCGCCGCCGGGTGTCGATCGCGGCTCAGGAAATCGAAATAAGCGCCGCGCAGCGCCCCGATCAGCATCTTGTCCTTCACCGGAC
The DNA here is from genome assembly GCA_024636395.1 of Sulfitobacter sp. Classification (GTDB taxonomy): domain Bacteria; phylum Pseudomonadota; class Alphaproteobacteria; order Rhodobacterales; family Rhodobacteraceae; genus JAGXHD01. The sequence continues at coordinate 3,353 of JAGXHD010000055.1, read as the reverse complement.
GGCCGTTCACGAACAGATATTGCGCCACGGCGGAGCCGCGGGAATAGGTTGGCAACGCGGCAAAGCCGGTCAGATGAAAGCCGTCGCGCTCGGCATCTATGGCCAGCGAATTCTCGGCAAACTCGCGGCCCAGCACCTGAGCCAAACGGCCGCTTAGTGCCGCGACCGGATCGCCCTGCTCCGCCTCCGCGCGGAACACCTCGCGGCCCTGTCCCTCGCCCGAGACATCGCGTAACACGAAACGCACGAACGGCTCGGCCATGGCCAGCCGCTTGATCACATCGCCGATCGCCTGCGCCTCCGCGCGGTCAGTGCGTAGGAATTTGAGCCGCGCGGGCGTTGCGTAGAAGAGACCCCGCAGGGTCACCACAGTGCCCGCGGTCAGCCCCGCAGGTTTGACTGGCTGGTGCTTGCCGCCCGTCACGCTGATCTCTGCGCCGTCGTGCCCCTGCGCACGGCTGGTGATCGTCAGGCGGCCCACCGCGCCAAGCGAAGGCAGCGCCTCACCCCGGAAACCGAAAGAATGGATGTTGAGCAAATCAGTGCCGTCGATCTTCGATGTCGCGTGGCGCGAGAGGGCCAGCGCCAGGTCGGGTCCCGCAATGCCGCAACCATCGTCCGTCACGCGAATGAGGGTCTTGCCGCCGTCAGCGTAGTCGACGGTGATGCGCGTGGCACCCGCATCGAGGGCGTTCTCCACCAACTCTTTTACAGCGGAGGCGGGTCTTTCAACCACTTCGCCCGCCGCGATGCGGTTGACCGCAGCTTCGTCCAGCTGACGGATGATCGGCTGTGGGGCGCTTATCTTGGGCTTGGGCTCTGACATACCGCTATACCTAGCATGGAAGCGCGCGATTCTGAAAGCGGCGTTACATGGCTATCGACGGTGAATTGCAATGAGATCACGCGCGGGTGTGACCAGCGTAGGATTGAGTTTATTTTAAAAATGAAGGCAGGTTCGCAGTCTGATCTTAGCGCACCGTGTAGGACGTTGGGAGCCTCACTTCCTCTAGATTTACGCCTGAGCCGATGCGGTCGATCACTGCAAAAAGACCCGGCGCGTGTAGCGGGGTCAGCACACCATGCCACGTGCCGCGATGAAAATTGACGCCCTGATGCGGCTCCGTCAGAAACGCGCGGGGCAATCCGGGACGGCCTCCCTCATCTGGCGCGGCGATCACCAGAAAGGGGTGGGCGGTCATCGGGAGGAAAGCCTGACTGCCCCCGGGGTGCCGCTCCAGCAGATCGAATGTGTAGGGGAGGCTGCGCGGCTGTGCATCGAACAGGCTGATGCCCGCCCTCCCATCTTCGGCGAAATCGAGGATGGCGCGGTCGTGGTATCGTCCACACAGCCCCGCGTTGATCATTTTATTGGGCGGGCCAGTCAAGTCGAGAAGATCGCCAAACGGGGCGAACGCCCCTGCCGTCAGGGGCTCTGTCTGGATCTGGATGCTCATAGCGGCATGTGACGGTTGACATCTTTATAGAGCAGATAGCGGAAAGGCTCCTCTCCGGTGGCGACGCAGGCTTGCGGACAAAAAGCGCGAAGCCACATGAAATCGCCTGCGACCACGGGCACCCAATCCTTGTTGAGCAGGTAATCTGCACTGCCCGGCAAGACGTAGAGCCCGTGCTCCATGACGTGGGTCTCGGCAAAGGGGATCACACCGCCCGGCTGGAATGTCACGATATTGACGTGCATGTCGTGGCGCAGATCGTCGGGTTCGACGAACCGCGTCGTGGCCCAGACGCCGTTGCAATCGGGCATTGGTGTGGGGTCAATGGCCTGATCGGAGGTCACGAACGGCTCAGGCAGTTCCACACCGTCTGCCCCGACATAGCGTTTACGGATCCAGTGAAATTGGGCCGTCGCCTCGCCATCATTCCAGACCGTCCACATGGTGTCTGGCGGGATGTAGGCATAGCCGCCCGCCTCCATCACGTGTCGCGATCCATCGATGTTAAGTGTGATCTGGCCGCTCGCCACGAAGATTACCGATTGCGCGTCCTCATCAACTTCCGGTGTGTCCGAGCCTCCGGCGGGAGCCAGCTCAACCGCATATTGGCTGAAGGTTTCGGCAAAGCCCGACATGGGCCGCGCCAGGACCCACATGCGCATGCCGGTCCAGCCGGGCAGCAGGCTGGTCACGATATCCCGCTGGGTCAGCGCCGGCAAAACGGCATATGCAGGAGTAAACACGGCTGTTCCCTCGGGGGAGATGCTTTGATCCGGCAGACCGCCGGGGGGAAAGGCATAGCTCATAGAATCTGGTCCAATCTGATGCGCGCAATGCGCTCGACCGCGCTGCAGGCGGTGGTGAATTCGGTCGCGGTGTCGTTGGCGATGCGGGTTTGAAACGCGCGCAGGATGCCATCCTTGGTATGATCCTTCACGGCGATGATGAAGGGAAAGCCATGTTTCTCAATGTAGGCGCTGTTCAGCTCGGTGAACTGCGCCCGTTCCGCAACGGTGAGCGCATCGAGGCCTACGCTGGCCTGCTCGGCGGTGCTTTCCTCGGTCAGGCTTTTGGCCGCCGCCAATTTTCCGGCCAGATCGGGATGGGCCGTGAGCACGGCAAGGCGCTCCGCTTGCGTAGCGGAGCGGAACATCCGCGCAAGCGCGCTGTGCAGCCCAGCGGCGCTGTCGTGCGCGGGACCAAGCTCGAGATCGAAGGCGCGCTCGGCGATCCAAGGGGAATGCTCGAAGATGCCACCGAAGCGCGCGATGAAATCCGTCCGGTCCAGACGGCTGGGGCGCAGGCGCGGCGGCTGCGGCGGATGCTCAGCGCGCCAGTGATCCGCAATCTCGATCCGACGCGGAGTCCAGACTCCCTCGAAACCTTGAATATACTCCAGAAACCGCGCCAGCGCCTGCACACGTCCGGGCCGCCCGATCAGGCGACAGTGCAGCCCGACCGACATCATCTTTGCCGCGCCGGCCACGCCTTCGGCGTAGAGCGCATCGAAGGTATCGCGCAGATACGTGTAGAACTGATCGCCGGAATTGAAGCCCTGCGGGGTGGCGAAGCGCATATCGTTGCAATCGAGTGTGTAGGGAATGATGAGCTGCTGGGTGGCCCCGATATCGGTCCAGTAGGGCAGATCGTCGTCGTAGGTATCCGAGATATAATCGAAAACGCCGGTTTGCGCGGCCAGTCGCACGGTGTTAGCGCTCGTACGGCCGCAGTACCATCCGCGCGGCGCTTCACCAGTGACCTCGGCATGCAGGCGGATCGCCTCAAACATAGCGGCGGCCTCGGCCTCCTCGGTATGGTCGCGGTAGTCAATCCACTTCAGCCCGTGACTCGCGATCTCCCAACCGGCGGCTTGCATCGCCGCGACCTGCTCTGGTG
>JAGXHD010000004.1 GCA_024636395.1 Sulfitobacter sp. | reverse complement strand
GTTGCGGCGCGGCTTTTGTTCACCTACTACCGAGTGAACAAAGATCGGGAAGGAATGACATGACACGAGTCCTCACATCGGAACGCCGCGAACCTCTATCGGGCGAGACCCGTTCGGTGGTGGTTTTCCTGCATGGCTATGGCGCCAACGGTGCAGATCTGCTGGGCCTTGCAGACCCATTGGGCGAGCATCTGCCCGATACGCTGTTCGTGGCCCCGGATGCCCCCGAAACCGTCGCGGGCATGCCGAACGGATTCCAGTGGTTTCCGATTCCCTGGATCGACAATTCGTCCGAGGAGGAAAGCGCGCGCGGCATGGCACAGGCGGTGAGTGATCTGAACGCGTTTCTCGACGCGCTGATGGTGGATGAGGACGTGCTGCCCGAGCAGGTCGTGCTTTTCGGCTTTTCCCAAGGCGCGATGATGAGCTTGCACATCGCGGCACGCCGCGAGGATGAAATCGCGGGGGTGGTGGCCATATCTGGTCGGCTGCTAGAGCCCGAAAGCCTCAAGGACGATACCGTCTCGCGCCCACCGATCCTGTTGATCCACGGGGATCTCGACGATGTGGTGCCGCCGCAGTCCTTGCCCGATGCAGCACAGGCGCTGCAAGATGCTGGATGGGAGGATGTTTTTGCCCATATCATGAAGGGGACCGGCCACGGCATTGCACCCGATGGCCTTTCCGTCGCCCTGGCGTTCATGCGCGATAAATTGAGCCTCTAGCTCGGGCCTGCCCCTGCGACATCTTGTGGTAAAGTGGCGCTTGCCAGCGTGAAACCACGGGATATAGTCATGCCAAACGGGTAGAGGGTGGCGTGCAGATGGACGGCGATTTCAGAACCGAATTTACGCGAAGTCCGGGCGGGCTTAAACACAAGCCCGCGCTCGTGCTCAATGCGGACTACCGTCCGCTAAGCTACTACCCGCTCTCGCTCTGGTCCTGGCAAGACGCGGTAAAGGCCAAATACCTAGATAGGGTCGATATCGTGGCTGAATACGACGACTGCGTCCATTCTCCCACGACAACCCTGCGTATCCCCTCTGTCGTTGTGCTCAAAGATTACGTAAAACCGCAAAAGCGCGTGGCCTTCACGCGCTTTAATTTATTTTTGCGCGACGAATTCCGCTGCCAGTACTGCGGCAGCAAGGGAGAACTTACGTTTGACCATGTGGTGCCGCGTGCCTCCGGCGGCGTAACGAGCTGGCAGAATGTGGTCGCGGCGTGCAGTCCTTGCAATCTGCGCAAGGGCGCCAAAACCCTGCGGCAAAGCGGTTTTTCGCTGCGCAAGCCACCGCGCCAGCCTGCAGCGGAGGAGTTGCGCAACATGGGCCGCAAATTTCCGCCCGGCCATCTGCACGACAGCTGGATGGATTTTCTTTACTGGGACGCAGAACTCGAGGCGTGAAACCGCCAGTCGTTTTTCTGGTCGGAAGCGTTCGGCGCTGGAAACCCTCCTGACCGCTCGGTACTGTCACCTGACATTTGCGTATCCCCCTTGATCCGCAGCCCGAGATATTCAGCGTCAGGTGAAAGGACCCGCAATGAACGATGAGCCGGACGAGGGCATGAGCCGCAAACAAGCCGAGCAGCGCGTATCCGAGATCCGACTGATGGCACTGGCCGAGATTGCGACCAAGAACACCGGTATCGACGCCGACAGGCTCTATTTCGAGCTGCATGATATCAAGCGTCGGCCGCTATCGTCGGCGTGGCTGGAGGCCTCCGTGATGCTGGCGATCATCCGGCGGGCGCGGCCTGCGCGGGTATTTGGCTGGCTTGGAAAATTGCGCGACCGCAGCAATGGAGAGAAAGAGAAGGTGCAGTTCGATATCTTCGAGAAACGACTGCGCGACTATCTGCACCCTCAGGTTCTGACCAACCACGGCTATGGGGATGCAACATTTGCAGGATTGGATCATGCGAGCATCTGGGAAACCATCCGGACCCATATCTCCGCGCTCAGTGACGAGAAGTACGACGTTTTCCTCAATTCCGGCACCCTTCTTGGCGTGATCCGCGACAAGCGGCTGATCGACCATGATGACGATGTGGATCTTGCGGTGCTGCTCAAGGCGGACAACGAAGCGGATGCTGCCGCCGAATGGAAGGCCCTGCGCGGGGTGCTGGAGGAGGCGGATCTGTTCGAGCGTTCGGTGCAGGACCAGCCCGCGATCTACAAGCTGCGGCCTGCGGGCAAGATCGAATTCGATCTGTTCCCTGCATGGATCGAGGCGGGCAAGGTCTACGTCTATCCGCACACCCACGGCACATTGACAGCGGCGGACGTGCTCCCGCTCGGAACATGCGACGTGACGGGCCAGCCAATCCCGCGCGCGCCGGACAAAATGCTGGAGATCAATTACGGGCCGGGCTGGCGCGCGCCCGATCCGCTGTTCAAATTTCCTTGGGAAGCGGCCAACACTGCTTTTGCCGGGTTTCTGGAGCGTCTGAACCGCTAGGCGGCGCTAGAGATCGAGCTCGATCCAGACCGGCACGTGATCGGAGGGCTTGTCGCGCGCGCGAGTGTCCTTGTCGATTTGGCAATCGCGCAGCCGGTCTGCGGTGTAGGGGCACAGCAGGAAGTGATCGATGCGGATGCCGTTGTTGCGGTTCCACGCGCCCGCCTGATAGTCCCAAAAGCTGTAATGCCCCGGCGCTTGGGTCTGGGCGCGGAACGCTTCCGTAAGGCCCAGATTGAGCAGGGCGCGCCATTTGGCGTGGCTTTCGGGGCGAAACAGCGCATCGCCACGCCAGCTGTCCGGGGTGGCCGCATCTTCGTCCTGTGGAATGATGTTGTAATCACCGGCCATCAAAAAAGGCGTCTCTTCGGCAAGCAGCTGCTGTGCGCGCGCGCGCAAGCGGTCCATCCACGCGAGTTTATAGGCGTATTTGCCGTCCTTGACGGGTGCATCGTTCCCGTCGAGCTCGACGGGATTGCCGTTGGGCAGATAGAGGCCGCACAGGCGCACCGAATGGCTCTCGCCCACCACGGTCGCCTCGATGTATCGTGCCTGTTCGTCCGCGTCATCACCCGGCAGACCGCGCGTCACATCTTCCAGCGGCAGCTTTGACAGGATAACGACACCGTTGAAGGATTTTTGCCCGTGGACTTCGACGTTGTAGCCGCGCTCTTCAAAAATCTCGGACGGGAAGGCCTCGTCCACTGATTTGATTTCCTGCATCAGCACGACGTCGGGCTGCGCCTCGTCCAACCAGTCCGTGAGGGCGTTGAGGCGGGCCTTGATGCCGTTGATGTTGAACGTGGCGATCTTCATGGGGCAGGGCTCCTTTAGCGCAGATGCCATTGCTATCGCGCGTTTGGAACCGCAGGGCAAGCCGCCTCACGCCTGCGGCGGTAGCGCGCAGCGCGAATGAAAGCTGGCTTTTGCCTATGAATTATGCAAGCGTCGGCAAGCGCACGACAGACGATTGATGTGTGGGCGAAGCCAATTTGCGCGGAAGCAGACTCGATCTGATCTCCGCAAAGACGCCCGCAGCACGCATCGGGACGACATTATTTCCTGAACTGGGCTACGGGTAACCGCATCCGGTCAGGACCTAGCCAATGTGGAGAAGCCGGGCCGGGATAGGGTGCATTCAAGACAGGGACGGGCTGCTGCTCTGACGTGAGGGTTGGCGCAGCACAAAAGCTCCGAACGTGTCTGTATCCAATCCCGGCTTTGGTCGCTCACCCTTGCAGAAATGAACCGAGATCAACATTGCACGGGTCTGAACGGTAAAATACCCAGGCTGGCTTACATCGAGAACGACGTGCCGCAACCGCAGGAGGACGTCGCGTTTGGATTGTTTATCACGAAACGCGCGCCGATGAGTTCTTCGGTAAAGTCTATCACCGCATTTGCCAGAAACGGCAACGATACACTGTCTATCACCACCGTCTCACCTTCACCGCGCAGGACCAGATCATCCTCTTTGGCCTCGTCCAGTTCAATCTCGTACTGAAAGCCAGAGCAGCCGCCGCCCTCTACGGCGACGCGCAGAGCCTTGCCGCCGGACGCTGCGCCAATTTCGCTCAGGCGTTCGAAGGCGCGTGGGGTCACGATGGGGGGCATGTTCATTGGGATCGCTCCGCGGTGTGTTTCCATTGAGGCTCAACTCCAATATAGAAACGGACAAGGCAGGGTACAAGCGCTCTGTCAAAAGGAGCCTGCCTGATGTGTGCACCCTTCGCCACCGACCCTGCGCATGTGCGGGGCAGGCGCGTCTTCGAGGAGGAGAGCGATTTTCGCTCCTGCTTCCAACGTGACCGTGACCGGATCATCCACGCCTCTGCCTTCCGCAGGCTCAAACACAAGACCCAGGTATTCGTGGAGCATGAAGGCGATTATTACCGCACCCGGCTGACCCATTCGATCGAAGTGGCGCAGGTCGCGCGGACCATCGCGGGCGCGCTCAAACTCAACGCTGAGCTCACCGAGGCCGTGGCGCTGGCGCATGATTTGGGGCATCCGCCCTTCGGTCACACCGGTGAGGACGCCCTGCACGCGCTGATGCAGCCCTATGGTGGCTTCGATCACAATGCTCAGGCGATCAAGATCGTGACGTCGCTGGAGCGACATTACGCACTGTTCGACGGGCTCAATCTGACATGGGAGACACTGGAGGGCCTTGCCAAGCACAATGGTCCGGTGGCCGGTGAACTGCCGCACGCGCTGGCGGAGTACAACCGCCAGCACGATCTGGAACTGCACACACACGCCAGTGCAGAGGCGCAGGTGGCGGCACTTTCTGACGACATCGCCTACAACAACCACGATCTGCACGACGGTCTGCGTGCGGGACTTTTCGGCGAGGACGAGATAGCGAAGTTGCCGCTGATCGGGCACGCGTTTGCCGAAGTCGATGCACTGCACCCCGGCCTTGATCCATACCGCCGCCGCCACGAGGCGTTGCGGCGTGTTTTTGGTGTGATGGTCGCCGATGTGATCGCTACCTCGCGGGAGAATTTGGGTACATCCAAGGCCCGCTCTGTCGAGGATATTCGCCATCTTGGCCGTCCTGTGATCTGCTTTTCCGACGGGATGTGGCAGGATCTGGGAAAAATCCGGCGCTTCTTGTTCACCCGCATGTACCGCGCACCTGCCGTGATGAAGATCCGTGCGGAAGTCACCGGCGTGGTAGAGGAGTTGTTCCCGCTTTTCGTGGAAAATCCCGACTTGATGCCAACAGATTGGGCCAAGTCTATTGCCGAAGCAGGCACAGACCGTACAATGTTGGCACGCCTTGTGGCGGATTACATAGCAGGCATGACTGACCGGTTCGCCTTGCAGGAACACGAGCGACTGATCGGTGGCACACCGCGTGCGGGTGCCTATCTTTGGGCAAAGGAGTAGCGGAATGCTGGATACCATGACCGACGCGGCGAAAGCACCCGTCCCCATACTTCCCAGCCCTGTGCTGACGGGCAAGCGGATCATCGTTTTGGGTGCCTGCTGTGGCTTTGGCCGCAGCATCAGCAGCAGTCTGGCCGCTTCGGGCGCGCAGGTGGTTGCTGTGGATACCAATGCGGATGCCATCAAGCAGATGGCGGATGCCGTTCCTCTGACCCTGAAGGGTCCGCCGGACGAAGCGCTGCGCCGGGTGGGCCGTGCCTGGGGTGATGCCCGCTTGGACGCCGTGCTCAATCTCATGCCGCTGCGGCATCCGATCCGGATAGATCTCAACATCGCCGTCCTTCAGGCAATTGTGCAGGGGTTCATGCCCGCACTCTGCCCCCGCGAAGGGCAGATCCTCAGCGTCGTGGCACTCCCTGAGCAAGCGTTGGATGTCGCGGCAGGGGCCATGGCGCCCGCGCTGGCGTCGGCGCAGGCGGCTCTTGCCGCGGCTCTGCACCGTGACGGCCTATCGCTCAATATGATCAGCCTGCGGCAAGGCGCAGTGACGCCCGCGCGCGCGACAGTCACGGGAATGCTTGCACGGACACTGGGGCCGCTCACAGGAGCCGACCTGCGCCTTTGATTGACGCGGAGGCCACGCGTGGTACATGAGGGCACCAATAGTCCCCGAAAGCAGTCCCATGAACCTCTTTGCCGATATTCGTACCCTTGTCCTCAGCGCACTTGATGCGATGGTCACCGCAGGCGACTTGCCGCGCGGTCTGATCACCGACAACGTCACGGCGGAGCCGCCGCGCGATGCGACGCACGGAGATATGGCGACAAATGCAGCGATGGTGCTGGCCAAGCCTGCCGGGATGAAGCCGCGCGATATCGCCGAGAAGCTCGCGCAGCGTCTCACGGATGATCCGCGCATTACCTCCGCCGAAGTGGCGGGCCCCGGTTTTCTCAATCTGCGGCTTGCACCTTCGGTCTGGCAAGGCGTCGCGGCCACGGTGCTGGGCGAGGGGACCGATTATGGCCGTGGTTCGCTGGGCGCAGGCAAGCGGGTGAACGTGGAATACGTCTCCGCCAACCCCACCGGGCCGCTGCATGTGGGCCACACTCGCGGTGCGGTCTTTGGCGATGCACTGGCGTCTTTGCTGGCCTTCGCCGGCTGGGATGTGACGCGCGAATACGTGATCAACGACGGCGGCAACCAGATCGACGCATTGGCACGCTCGGTCTATCTGCGGTATCTTGAAGCGCACGGGCAAGAGGTGGCTTTTCCCGATGGTACTTATCCCGGCGATTATCTGATCCCCGTCGGCGTGAAGCTCAAGGAACAGGTGGGCGCTGAATACATCGACGAGCCGGAGGCCGTCTGGCTCGATCCCATCCGCAATTTTGCGACTGACGAGATGATGGCTCTGATCCGGGAAGATCTGGCGCTGCTGGGCGTGAAAATGGATCACTTCTTTTCGGAAAAATCGCTCTATAACACTGGTAAGATCGAAGCCTGCCTCAAAAAGCTCGACGACATGGGCCTGATCTACCGCGGCACGCTGGCCCCGCCTAAAGGTAAGCTGCCCGATGACTATGAGGCACGCGAGCAGACGCTGTTCAAATCGACCGACTTCGGCGACGATCAGGACCGCCCAATTCAGAAGAATGACGGCGCATGGACCTACTTCGCCCCCGATATCGCCTATCACAATGACAAGATCGAGCGCGGATTCGATGCGCTGATCAATGTTTTCGGCGCCGATCACGGTGGCTATGTGAAGCGGATGAAAGCGGCCGTGCAGGCTCTGTCCGGGGGTAAGGTTCCACTCGACATCAAGCTGACGCAGTTGGTCAAGCTCTTCAAAAACGGGGAGGAGTTCAAGATGTCCAAGCGCGCGGGCAACTTCGTGACCCTGCGCGATCTGATCGACGAAGTGGGCAGCGACGTCACCCGTTTCGTCATGCTCACCCGCAAGAACGATGCGCCGCTAGATTTTGATTTCAGCAAGGTCATGGAGCAATCGCGGGAGAACCCGGTGTTCTACGTGCAGTATGCTCACGCGCGGGTGGCGAGCGTTTTGCGCAAAGCTGCCGATGCGGGGATCGACGTCAGCGATAGCGCGCTGAAAGCCGCAGATCTGAGCAAACTCGCTCATGTGGCCGAGCTTGCCTTGCTGAGAAAAGTGGCAGAATGGCCGCGTCTGGTCGAGACGGCCGCCCGCAGCAACGAGCCGCACCGAGTTGCATTCTATCTATATGAAATCGCGGGAGATTTGCACGGACTGTGGAACCTCGGAAATGCCGAGACGGACCTGCGCTTTATCCAGGAGGACGATCCTGCAACATCACAGGCGAAAATCGCCCTTGCACGGTCCGTTGCGATTGTAATTGCAGCGGGCTTGGGTATCTTGGGCGTCACTCAGGCGGAAGAGATGCGTTAAGCAGCCATCGCCGGACAGCAGGCAACTGATATCAGATCCGCGTGGCATCGTACTGCGTGGGCAGAGAGGCGAAAATGGCAGATTACACACAAAATCCCGATAGGGGCTTTGCCCCGGACGCGCATGCCGACTACGTCGTGGCGCCCGCCGGATCCGTGAGCAGATTTACCAATTTTACCGGGGCTGCGGTATCGCTTGCGCTCGTTGTCGGCGTGGGGGTCTGGGGTTACAAACTTTTGGTGCGCGATGTCAGCGGCATCCCCGTGGTCCGCGCCGTCGCTGGCGAAATGCGGATCCGTCCCGAAGATCCGGGCGGCGATTTTGCAGAGCATCGGGGCTTGTCCGTGAACCGCATTGCGGCTTTGGGAGATGCAGAAGAGCGCGCAGACGAGTTGCACCTGGCGCCACCACCCACCGGCTTGGCGGAAGAAGACCAGCCTATTGCAGAGATTGAAGAGGTGGCGGAGGACGCACCTGCCGCGCCCGAGGTGCCAGCGCCACAGGAGATCGCCGCTGCATTCGAGAGCGGTTCAATCGACAGCATCGTGGCGCAGCTCACGAGCGGTGTGGAGCCGATGGACACCATGACGGAAGAGAGCGCGCCCGTGCTTGCCTCTGTCATGAGCGATGTGCTGGAGGGGCCGGGAATGCGCGTCTCGCTTCGGCCCTCCCTGCGGCCCAAACGTGAAGCATTCGCGATTATCGGTGCACAGACGGTTGCAGCCTCAGGCGGTACCGTTGATGCGGTACTAGACATAGATGCCGGCAGCCTGCCTGCGGGCACGCGGCTGGTCCAGCTTGGCGCTTTCGACACCCCAGAGATCGCCCGCGCGCAGTGGGGCCAGCTCAACAGCCGCTTTGGCCCCTTCATGGAAGGCAAAAAGCGCATCGTGATGGAAGCGAAATCAGGCGGACGCACGTTCTACCGTCTGCGCGCCGAAGGCTTTGACGATATCGGCGATGCGCGGCGTTTTTGTTCGGCCCTCGTCGCGGAAAGTGTGGATTGCATTCCCGTGGTCACCAGATGAATCGTTTCGGTGCGACCATTCTCGACGCCAGTGGCCACCGCCTAGGCGCGGAAGAAAAAGCGCTGTTTCGCGATGTGAGGCCCTTCGGTTTCATCCTGTTTGCCCGCAACATCGACACCCCCGACCAGATCCGTGCGCTGTGCGACGATTTTCGTGAGGCGGCGGGTCATGAGGCGGTGATAACCATCGATCAGGAGGGCGGCCGGGTCCAACGGCTGCGTGGTCCTATCTGGCGCGACTGGCTGCCGCCGCTGAATTTCGTGCAGGCCGCAGGTGAGAGCGCCGCCGAAGCGATGTATATCCGGTTTCGCCTGATTGCGCATGAATTGCATGCGCTGGGGATCGACAGCAACTGCGCGCCCATGGTCGATGTCCCGGGGCCAGACACTCACGAATTTCTCTATAATCGGTGCTACGGCACCGACGCACGCGCCATTTCGCTGATGGGGCAGGCGGTCAATGACGGTATGCTGGCGGGCGGCGTTCTGCCGGTGATCAAACACATCCCCGGCCATGGTCGCGCCACCGCCGACAGTCATTTTGAGCTGCCCCATGTAAACGCGTCCCGCGAAGATCTGGACCGCGTGGATTTCGCCCCGTTCAAGGCCCTGCGCGACACACCGATGGGTATGACCGCCCATGTGGTCTATGAGGCGTTCGACACCGCTCCTGCGACGCTTTCCGCCCCAATGATGCACGTGATCCGCGTGGACATCGGTTTCGATAATCTGATCATGACCGACGATATTTCGATGAAGGCCCTGAGGGGCAACTTGGGCGATTTGAGCAGATCCGCCATCACTGCGGGCTGTGACGTGATCCTACACTGCAACGGAACGCTGGCAGAGCGCAGCGAGGTGGCGCAGGCGGCAGGTGAGATGACGGAGCAGGCGACCCGCCGGGCATTGCGCGCGCTCAGCTACCGCCAAAGACCCGACGATATTGACATTCCCGCCCTCGACGCGCAGCTTAAAGCGCTGTTGGGCGAGGGTGTGCATGGCTGACGACATATTCGAGCAAGACACCGGGTCGGTCGCCGACAGGCTTGCCGCTGAAGCGCTGATCGTGGATGTGGACGGGTTTGAAGGGCCGCTGGATCTCTTGCTGACCCTGAGCCGGACGCAAAAGGTGGATCTGCGCAAGATTTCCGTTTTGCAGCTCGCCCGCCAGTATCTGGCCTTCGTGGAGAAGGCGAAGGCGCTGCGGCTGGAGCTTGCCGCCGATTATCTTGTAATGGCGGCGTGGCTCGCATTCCTGAAATCACGCCTCCTGCTTCCGCCCGATCCGACCGAAGAAGGGCCGTCGGGCGAAGAGCTTGCCGCCCATCTGGCATTCCAGCTCGAGCGGCTTGCCGCGATGCGCGACGTCGCGACGCGGCTCATGGCGCGCGACCAGCTGGGCCGCGATTTCTTCGCGCGCGGTCAGACACAGATGGTCGAGCGGGTTCGCTCGGTCACTTATACCGCCACGCTGCTCGACCTGATGCAGGGCTACGCGCGTATCCGCACCCGAGATGATTTCCGGCCTTTCGTCATGGACCGCGAAAAAGTTTACACGATGGAGCAGGCGCTGGATCGGATGCGGGGGCTGATCGGTTTTGCGGGAGATTGGGGTGATCTGATGAGCTTTCTGCCTGAGGGATGGGAAAGCGATCCGGTGAAGCGCCGCTCTGCTACTGCTGCGACCTTTGCGGCGTCACTGGAGCTGGTGAAGGAGGGCCGTCTGGAGATCAGGCAAAGCGACAGTTTTGCGCCGATCCAGCTGCGGAGAAGGGAACAGGGTCGTGGTTGAACCATCTGAGGATAAAGAAGAAAGCCTATTCGAGGCGCCCC